>NZ_JAPCIY010000026.1:0-51809 GCF_027707645.1 Aeromonas sp. QDB30
ATGACTCATGATGAACCCTTTTTCATGGCTCCAGATGACAAACATGATCTCATATCAGGGACTTGTTCGCACCTTCCTTAGCATGTTGTGGATGAGTCGCCGGTCGCCCCTTGCTGTGATCGGCAGGAGTTGGCAAGCCGATGACATGGCTACCGCCCCTGAATTTCAGCTTCCAGTCTGCTGCTTGGTAACCAACGGGGATGGCGGAGAGGGCTCATGGGTGACTCCGACGAGGCTTGGATTGCCATTCGGGTATGGTAGCGAGAGAGGGGCGCAGGGGAAGGGCGAGGTGATAAATGTTGGGGCGGGATCAACAAATTGGTCAGTACGGCAGGGAGTGGTCCCCTGGCCGGGGGAGAGAGGCTTGTTCAGGGGGAAGGGCAGTTGCCCCTCCCTCAGGCCAGAGCCAGCTGCTGGCGGCTGCGCCACAGCCGCTCGTGGAAGAAGAAGACGACGGTGTTGATGGCAGGTTCGATCAGTGCCATCACGCCGCCGGTGAGCAGCTCGCCACTCAGCAGGTAGGCGACACCGAAGGCCACCGAGAAGTGGACCAGGGCGAAGCTGCTGGTCTTGGCCTGCAGGCTGTGGTGGGGCTTGAGCTTGTGCCAGCCAAGGTCGTGGAAGTAGAAGGCGACCGTGTTCACGGCGGGCTCGATGAGGGCGATCAGGCTGGCGGTGAGCAGTTCGCCGGTCAGCAGGTAAGCCACGGTGAAGGCGACACAAAAGTGCAGGATGGCGAAGCTGATGGTCTTTTTCATGGTGGTGTCTCCTCTGGCGATGAAGGCAGTATCACCCAGAATTCCATCAAATGAAAATCATTCTCATCTATTGGCGAAATAGAAAATGCCTATCGACCAGGAAGGCACCACCAGATAGGGAGTTGCCCGGGACCGCAACGGCGCTAGAGTGTGCCTTTTTCCATGAAAAAGGAGCTTTCATGACCATCAACTCCAACCTGTTTGTTCTCTTCATGCTGCTGCTGATGATCGTCGTCGGCGTGGTGGCCTGGCGACTGGCCCGGCGCAAGAGCCGCCACCCGAGGCTTGTCACCTTCCTGTGCGTGCTGCTCTGCCTGGTGCCGCCCTTTGCCCTGCTGGCGCTGCTCATTCTGGCGCTCTGGCGGGACATGCCCGCAGGCGCCGATGCCAGGCAAGCCTAGTCTCTTCAGCCACCACTGCCGCAGTCATAGAAAAGCCCCTTGCGGGGCTTTTTTACTTGGAATGTCCCGCGTAGCAGGTGGCCGGTTGGAAGGGGCAAGATCGGGTGATGGCCCTACCTGCCGAGGCCAGCGATCCGAGCATGGGCTTCGCGCATTCCCTGTTCCGCCCCGTGGGGGCGCAGATCCATTCCCTCCGCGTAGACGAATTCCACCTCCGTGATGCCCATCAGGCCGAGCACGGATTGGAGGTAGGGGGTGACCGCATCCGTCGTCTGTCCTTGATGCACGCCGCCGCGGCTGCTGAACACCAGGGCGTTGACCCCCTCCACCAGCCCCATGGGGTAGGTGTCGGTGTAACGGAAAGTCACCCCGGCCCGTGCCACCAGATCGAACCAGTTCTTGAGGGGGGTCGGTACATTGAGGTTGTACATGGGGGCGCCGATCAGCAGCAGGTCGGCGGCCTTGAGTTCGGCAATCAGCCGATCCGACAGCGCCACCGCCTGCCGGATGGCCTCATTGGCAGGTTCAGCCCCCCGCAGGGCGTGAAACAACGGGCTGTCGAGGGCGGGCAAGTCGAGGGCGGTCAGGTCGCGCACCACTACCTGGTCCTGGTGGCCCTGCTCCCGGCGTGTTTGCAGGAAGTGCTTCATCAACTGGTTGGTGCGGGATGCGGGGCCGTTGAGGCTGGATTGCAGCAGCAGGATCTGGCTCATGAGGGGAACTCCATCTGAAACGTGTGAAGAATGAAGGGAGCTTACCAGTCATTTTTTTCCGCAGTGCTGATACTATTTCGCCATATTGGCTCCAAAAGGTATGCAATAGATGGCAAACACGCTCAACGGCATCGATCTCTTCGCCACCGTGGTGGAGGCGGGCAGCTTCGCCCAGGCGGCGGAGCGGCTCCACCTCACCCGCTCGGCGGTGGGCAAGGGGGTGGCGCGGCTGGAGCTGCGTCTCGGCGTGCAACTGTTTCATCGCACTACCCGCAGCCAGAGCCTGACCGAGGAGGGGGCGCTCTTCTATCGCCACTGCCTGCGGGCGCTGGAGGAGGTGCGTCTTGGGGAAACGGCGCTGGCCAGCAACAAGCTCACCCTCAACGGCAGATTGAAGGTCTCCATGCCGGTGCTGTTCGGCCAGCAGTGCGTGGCCCCCATTTTGCTGGCGCTGGCGAAGGCGTATCCCGGGTTGGCCCTGGAGCTGTCGTTCAGCGATCGCAAGGTGGATCTGGTGGAGGAGGGGGTGGATCTGGTGATCCGCAACGCAGAGCCGCCGGACAGCCTGGATCTGGCGGCACGCAGGCTCGGGGAGCACGGCATGACGCTTTGCGCCTCGCCCGCCTATCTGGCCGAGCGGGGGGAACCTGTGACCCTGGCTGAGCTACCGGATCATGAGTGCATTGCCTATCTGCGCCAGGGGCGGGTGCTGTCGTGGTGGTGGCAGGAGGCCGAGGCATGGCGCGAAGTCCAGCCCAGAGGGCGGTTGCAGATGGACGATCTCAACGCCATCACCCAGGCGGCCATCGCGGGCTTTGGTCTCGCCTGGCTGCCGACCTGGCTGGCGCGGCCCCACCTTGAGCGGGGCGAGCTGCGCGAGCTGCTGGCCCGGTTGCCGGGTCGGCGCTATCCCATCAACGCCCTCTGGCCCCATGGACCGCATCTGCCCCTCAAGACCCGGCTTGCCATCGACTGGCTGGCGAGCCGCCTGCCCGAGCAGCTGGCCAGCGTGAACGTGCCGGGTCATCAGCCCCAATGAAAAAGGGCCTGCTGTGACAGGCCCTTTTTCATTTTCTGTGGTTCCGAGGGTCAGGCCTCGGCCTTGTTCAGCCACTCCACCCTGTACTGGGCGCCGGCGCCTTGCGCCAGCTTGGCGCACAACGGCTTGAGGAAGGCTTCAATCTGCTCGTCCAGCATCCAGGGGGGGCTGACGATGAGCATGCCGGAGCCGTTCATGCCCCAATCGGCAGTCTGGCCGGCCACTTCCAGCTCCGCCACCAGGACGTTGCCGAAGTTCTCCCGCTTGATCGCTTTGAGCATGTCGCGGGACTTGTCCGCCTCTTGCCCGAGGATGGGATACCAGAGGGCGTAGATGCCGGTGGCCCAGCGCTTTTGCGCTTTTTTAAGGGTATCGACCACGGCGAAGTAATCTTCCTTGAGCTCATAGGGGGGATCGATCAGCACCAGACCACGGCGCGGGGTGGGGGGCAGCAGGGCCACCAGCCCCTCGAAGCCGTCGCGATGGTGGACGGCGACGCGGGGGTCGTACCCCATGTTGGCGCGAAGATCCTCCACCTCGTTGTTGTGCAGCTCCATCAGCGCCAGCTTGTCCTGATCGCGGATAAGGCGGCGGGAGAGCTCCGGCGAGCCGGGGTAGTAGTGCAGCTGGCCATCGCTGTTCATCTCCTCGATGACACCCAGATAGGGGGCCATGGCAGACCACTGGGCCCGCTCATCCCAGAGGCGTTTGATCCCGTCGGCGTATTCCGCTTTCTTCTGGGACCAGTCGCCGCGCAGGTCGTAGAGACCGCCACCGGCATGGGTGTCCAGCACGATGAAGGGTTTCTCCTTCTTCTTGAGGGACTCGATGATCAGGGCCTGGACGGCGTGTTTGAGCACGTCGGCGTGGTTGCCGGCGTGAAAGGCGTGGCGGTAGCTCAGCATATGAGATCTCTGAGGGGGCCCTGCTGGGCACCCAGTAACGATAGATAGTGAAACAGGTTGCGGCTGTCGCCGCGAAACAGGGCGAGGGTGCGCAGGGTCTGCAGCAAGACCCCCTGTTGCAGCCGCTCCAGCTCCAGTTCGTGGGCCAGCATGGTCTGGTACTCCTCGGCCCCCACCCGTGACTTGGCCTGCTGGCGCAGGGTGCGCCAGGGGAGCAGCACCGCCTCGGTCTGTACCAGGGCCGGTTGCAAGTCCGTGAGGTCGACCGGGATCCGGAGCAGGTCGAGGTGGTGCAGCAGGAGTGCCAGGTTGACGTTGCCCCCCATGCTTTGCACGTGGAGCCAGTCCTGGCTGCGCTGGCCATAGGCGCCTGTGCTCCATGTCCAGAACTCGGAAGGGGTGGGCAGGGCGTCGGGGCTGACCCGCTCGCTGGCCATCAAGGCTTCATCACGCAAAGAAGGCCTGCTCCATGGTTTCCAGCTCTTCAGAGAGGCTCATCCACTCCAGCTCGACGTGCTCCAGCTCCTCCTTGAGGGGGCCCTGGGACTTGAGCAGCTCGGAGAGCTTGCCCTTGGCGCTCTCTTCATAGATGGCGGGATCGGCGAGCTGCTCTTCCACCGCGGCCAGCTTGGCCTGCAGCTTCTCCATGCTGGTTTCGAGCTTCTCGAGCTTCTGGCGCAGCGGCCGGGTCGCTTGCCGGAACTGGGCCTCAAGGCGCTTCTGATCCTTGCGCGCCACCGCCGAGTTGGCGGAGACAGTGCCATCTGCCGGCTTGGCATTGGCCTCTTTCTCCTGCTCGCCGAGCCACTTGTGGTAGTCGTCGAGATCCCCATCGAAGGGCTCGACCCGGCCGCCGTGGACCAGATAGAAGTCATCCGTGGTGGTGCGCAGCAGGTGACGGTCGTGAGAGACCACCACCATGGCCCCTTCGAACCCTTGCAGGGCCATGGTCAGGGCGTGGCGCATCTCCAGATCCAGGTGGTTGGTCGGTTCATCCAGCAGCAGCAGGTTGGGCTTTTGCCAGGTGATGAGGGCCAGCACCAGCCGCGCTTTCTCACCGCCGGAGAAGGGGGCCACCTTGTCGAGTACCTTGTCGCCGTGAAAACCGAAGCTGCCGAGGTAGTTGCGAAGCTCCTGCTCGGTCTTGTCCGGCGCGAGGCGCACCAGGTGATCGAGGGGGCTGTCATCAAGGCGCAGAGTCTCGAGCTGATGCTGGGCGAAGTAGCCGATACTCACCCCGGCGCTCACCTCCAGCTTGCCGGAGAGGGGCGGGTTGGAGCCCGACAGCATCTTGATGAAGGTGGACTTGCCCGCGCCGTTGCGACCGAGCAGGCCGATGCGCGAGCCCGGCACCAGGTTGAGCTTGATCTTCTCCAGGATCACCTTGTCGCCGTAACCGGCGCTGAGGTTCTCCATGGCGATGAGCGGGGTCGGCAGAGCGGAGGGCTCGCGAAACTCGAAGCTGAACTCGGAGTCGGCGTGGGCGGGCAGGATCTTCTCCATCCGCTCCATGGCTTTGAGCCGGCTTTGGGCCTGACGGGCCTTGGAGGCCTTGTAGCGGAAGCGGTCCACATAGGATTGCATGTGGGCCATCTCCCGCTGCTGCTTCTCGTACATGGACTGCTGCTGGGCCAGGTGCTCGGCCCGTTGCAGTTCGAAGTCGGAGTAGCCGCCGCTGTATTCGTTGAGCTTGCCGTTCTCGATATGGATGATGCGATTCACCACGGAATCGAGGAAGTCGCGGTCGTGAGAAATGAGCACCAGCGTGCCCTGATAGCCCTTGAGCCACTTCTCCAGCCAGATGACGGCGTCCAGATCCAGGTGGTTGGTCGGTTCATCCAGCAGCAGCAGATCGGAGCGGCAGAGCAGCGCCTGGGCCAGGTTCAGGCGCATGCGCCAGCCACCGGAGAAGCTTCTGACCGGCGAGTCGAGCTGATCGCCGCCAAAACCCAGACCGTGCAGCAGCTCGGCGGCGCGGGCGCGAATGCTGTAGGCACCTATGGTATCGAGCTTGCCGTGCAGCTCGGCCACCAGCAGACCGTTGTCATCCGCCTCGGCCCGGGCGAGCTCGGCCTCCAGGGCGCGGAACTCCTTGTCGCCGTCGATCACGTACTCCAGGGCGGAGCAGTCCAGCGCCGGGGTCTCCTGGGCCACGCCGGCAATCTGCCAGCCGGCGGGCAGGCTGAAGCTGCCGTTGTCGATGGCCAGCTCGCCCCGCACCAGCGCAAAGAAGGTGGACTTGCCACAGCCGTTCTTGCCCACCAGGCCCACCTTGTGGCCGGGGTGTATGGTGGCGGACGCGTTGTCCAGCAGCGTGCGGCCGCCGCGGATCAGTTCGATTTGACTGGCAACTATCATGGATGGGTCTGCTTGGCTCGATTGAAGGAGAGAAACTGGCGCGGATCTTACGTGAAATGACACAAATTTGCACTTGAGGGCGGGGGGGATGGCTGCCGCCGGAAAAACGTGTCATAACAGAGACATCTGGGGGGCAGGAGGCTGACCATGTTGATTAAAGAGATCATGACGACCCGGGTCGCGACCGTTTCCATGGATGACAGGCTGAGCGTCATCAAGGAGATCTTCGAGCAGGCCCATTTCCGCCACCTTCTGGTGGTGGAAGAAGAGGAGCTGGTGGGGGTCATCTCGGACCGGGATCTGCTGCGTGCCATCAGCCCCTATCTGGACACGGATGCCGAGATGAACCGGGACACCGAGACCCTCAACCGGCGCGCCCACCAGATCATGAGCCGTGAACCCATCACCGTCTCCCCCGAACGCTCCCTGAAAGAGGCCGCCGGCCTCATGCTGGAGCACCAGATCTCCTGTCTGCCTGTGCTGGAGAACGGCGCCCTGGTGGGCATAGTGAGCTGGAAGGACCTGCTGAGGGTCATGCGCGGCTGGCAGCCGGTCTGACGGGGCGGGGAAGGTGTGCGGGGAGCCCGTGTCGCCCGGCAGGGCTTCCCAGCTTCTCGCCTTGTTGAAGGATTAAACTGCATTTATCCCGCTTTATAGATCACTTGTATTGCTATATTGATTTTCTTGGTCATAAGTTCCGCAAAAATTATTTCGCGTGACACTATGTGTCGCGGCGTCAGCTCGAATTGACGCTTTTATAATTAATCGTTCGCCGCTTCAGTTCCCATCAAGGTTTCCGGATCTACCTTAGGCCATCGGCACATCAACCGATCATCACGACCGAACTCTGGTCTGACAGAGAGTGCTTACACCTGAGGAAAGAACAATGAAAAAGACAGCATTGACGATGGCCATCTCCAGCCTGCTGCTGGCCGGTGGTGCACAGGCCGCCAACGTTTACGATCAGAATGGTACCAAACTGGACATCGGCGGCCGCGTCAACGGCATGTACTACGGCACCGATGACAATGCCACCGAAGGCGATGCCAGCTACCTGCGTCTGCACATCGCAGGTGAAACCAAGGTTGACGAGGATCTGACCGCGTTCGGCTTCGCCGAGTACAACCTGCCGGTCTCCGGTTCTGACAACGACGAGCTGCGTTACGCCTATGCGGGCATCAAGCACGATCGCTTCGGTGCCTTCAGCTACGGTCGCCAGGACGGTCTGTTCACCAAGGCGGTGAACAACTACACCGACGTGCTGCCGGAGTGGGGTGGTGATGGTCTGGGCAAGGACACCGAGGTGTTCGGCACCGGTCGTACCAACGGCCTGGCCCAGTACATGTACAACTGGCAGGGGCTGACCCTGGGTGCCCAGTTCACCGGCAACAACGACCCGCAGAACGCGAGCCGCAGCGAGCGCGTCGGCCCGAACAGCACCTGGAGCCCGAAAGGTTCTTCCGAGGGGTATGCTCTCTCTGCCAACTATGACTTCAACATGGGCCTGAGCCTGGGTGCTGCCTACAACCAGGCAGGCAAGACCGACGAGCAGGCCGAGAACGTGAGCTTCGGCGGCGACAGCGACGCCAAGCTGTTCGGGGTGGGCGCCAAGTACGCCGTCGGCAACCTCTACATGGCTGCCACCTACTCCCACGGTGAAGATCACCTCTTCGTGGACACCGGCTCCCTGCGCGGTTACGCCGAGAAGATGGATGGCTACGAAGCGGTCGTGCAGTACAACATCACGCCGAAGTTCAAGCCCTCCCTGGCCTACCTGCGTACCGACGTGAAGGACAGCGCTCACGGCATCGATGACACCGCGACCGAATACGTCTCCGTGGGTGCCTGGTACAACTTCACCGACAACTTCAATGCCTACGTGGACTACAAGATCAACCTGCTGGACGAAGTGGGTTCCACCGGCAAGAACAGCCTGAACAAGTCCACCGACGACATCGTCGCTGTGGCCCTGCAGTACAACTTCTAAGTCGTCCCGGACGCACTGCACATCCCAGGACCGGCCCATGTGGCCGGTCTTTTTGTTGCTGGCGGACCGCGCTGGATGACAAGAGCGGCACGCCGGGGTTCAGCAATGGCCCTGTGTGGTCGATACCCTTGTTGTCGGGGCCGGTGCGTGGCTGTGCTTGCCATGAGGCAGTGATGGGGCGATGATCACGCCCCGTGGTCAAGATCCTATCTTTCCTCGACGCTTTTCATTATTTCTATATAGGCTTGCGTTGTCCCGACAGGGAAAGCGGGGCTGGTTGGCATGTCGCAGCTCCGGTGCGGGGCAATTTCGGGAAATGGACGTAAGGGCGTTATATGGCGAGCATATTGGATTCAGTGGATCAACGTACCCAGCTTGTAGGGGAGAATCGCCTGGAACTGCTGATGTTCCGTTTGGGTGCCCAGCAACTGTTTGCGATCAACGTCTTCAAGGTGCGGGAAGTGGTCAAGCTGCCTCATCTGAACAAGATGCCGGGGTCCCACCACAACATCAGCGGTGTTGCCAACATTCGCGGCGTCTCCATCCCCGTCATCAACCTGCGCGGTGCCATCGGGATGCGTCCCATGGCCATCGATCAGGAGTCCAACCTCATCATCACCGAGTACAACCGCACCATTCAGGGATTCCTGGTGGGGCAGGTGGCCCACATCGTCAACATGACCTGGAAGGACATACTGCCGCCGCCCCGTTCGGCGGGTCGTGCCAACTACCTCACCGCCATTACCCGCATCCCGGAAGGGGGCGTCGACCAGATCGTCGAGATCATCGACGTGGAGAAGGTGCTGGCGGAGATCATCACCTATGACGTGCGTATCTCGTCCGAGGTGCTGGACGAGGAGATCCTGCCCCAGATGCAGGGACGCCGGGTGCTCATCGTCGATGACTCCAGCACGGCCCGCAACCAGGTGCGCGAGACTCTCGCCCAGCTCGGGCTCGAGGTCATCGAGTGCCAGGACGGCTTGCAGGCCCTCAAGCTGCTCAAGGGGTGGTGCGATGCGGGCAAGAAGGTGACCGACGAGATCATGCTGATGATCACGGACGCCGAGATGCCGGAGATGGATGGCTATCGCCTGACTCACGAGGTGCGCAGCGATCCGCGCATGTCCGATCTCTTCATCACCCTGAATACTTCTCTGAGCGGCAACTTCAACGAGGCCATGGTCAAGAAGGTGGGGTGTGATCGCTTCATCTCCAAATTCCAGCCCGACTTGCTGGTGGACGTGGCCCAGCAGCGGATGCGGCAGATCCTGGGCCGTTGAACCCGGCACGCCGAACCATGAAAAAGCCTCCGCCATGCGGGCAATGCTGTTCACTTAAGAGAATTTGAGTTCCAGTCCACGTAGTATCAGGACAAAAAATCGAGGGAGGCATGATGCCTCCCTCTTTCTATTGCAAGCCCCGCTGGATAAAGGCTGGAGGAAGATCGACTGGACACAGCCTTGCCCCCTCAACTCAAATCCAATTTATGAATAATCAGTCAAAAAAGTGCTTATCTGAACAGCATTGCCGCCATGCGGGGGCTTTTTGCTGGGCAAGGGGAAGGGCCATGGGCCCGGCCACCGGGCTACTGAGTCAGCAGAGGCTCGACAAAGCGGGCGACCTTGTCGCGGATCCGGGGCTGGGCGGCGGCCGTCGGGTGCAGTCCATCGTTCATCATGAGTTCAGGGCGCAGCACAATATCATCCAGAAAGAAGGGCATCAGCGGCAGGTCGTTGGCCTTGGCAAGATCCGGGAAGATCTGCTCGAACTGTTGCAGATAGCGCGCCCCATAGTTGCGGGGCAGCAGGATCTGGGTCAGCACCGTCTTCGCCTGGTGCGCCCGGGTGAGCTCGATCATCTTGGTCAGGTTGGCCCGGGTGATGGCGGGAGCAAATCCCCGCAGCCCGTCGTTGGCGCCGAGTTCGATCAACACCCAGTCCGGTTTGTGGGTTTCGAGCAGGGCGGGCAGGCGAGCCAGGCCGCCCTGGGTCGTTTCACCGCTGATGCTGGCATTGATGAGGGTGTGTTCTCCCCCCTGCTGCTGCCACTTTTCATTGAGCAGGGCAGGCCAGCTCTGTTCGGCCTGCATCTGGTAGCCGGCACTCAGGCTGTCGCCCAGTACCAGCAGGGTCTGGGCCTGGACGGACGCTGCCCAGCAGCACAGGCAACTCACGGCAAACAAGAGACGCATCATGCAGTCAACTCCCACGTTCTATTGTCATTACAGGTTCAGGCAAACAGGATACCCAAGATGAGTTCAACGCCCATTATCGCCGTCAGGGGGCTCGGAAAAACCGTTCGCCTCGGTCAGGAAAGCCTCACCATCCTTGAAGGGATCGATCTGCAAGTCAATACCGGCGAGACGCTGGCGCTGGTCGGTGCGTCCGGTTCCGGCAAGTCCACCCTGCTCGGTTTGCTGGCCGGTCTCGATCTGCCGAGCAGCGGCGAGATAGAGATCCTCGGCCACTCCCTCACCCGGCTGGACGAGGAGGGACGCGCCAGGCTGCGGGCCGAGCAGGTGGGGTTCGTGTTCCAGTCGTTCCTGCTGCTGCCCACCCTGAGCGCCCTGGAGAACGTCATGTTGCCGGCCGAGCTGCGGGGGGAGACCGACAGCGAGCCCCGTGCCCGGGAGCTGCTGGCCCAGGTCGGTCTGGGAGAGCGGTTGCACCACCTGCCGCCGCGCCTCTCCGGCGGCGAGCAGCAGCGGGTCGCCATTGCCCGTGCCTTCATGACCCGCCCCAGCCTGCTGCTGGCGGACGAGCCCACCGGCAACCTCGACAGCAAGACCGGGGAGACGGTGATCGAACTGCTGTTTCGTCTCAACCGCGAGCACAACACCACCCTGGTGGTGGTGACCCATGACCATGAGCTGGCCCAGCGCTGCCAGCGGCAGCTGGTGATGTCAGCCGGGCGGCTGGAGGCACAGGCTGTCATGGCGGCCAGGGTGGGAGAGCTGTCATGAGTCAGTGGAGACAGAGCTGCACCAGGGGATCGCTGGCAGCAGCATGGACGGTGAGGGAGGCGTCATGAGTCAGTGGCGACTGGGATTGAAGCTGCTGCGCCGGGAAGGGTTCAGTGGCGAGCTGCGCTGGTTTGTGCTGGCGCTGGCGCTGAGCGTCGCCTGCGTGCTCAGCGTGGCTCTGGTGGCGGATCGGCTGGATGCGGGGCTCAAGGCCTCCGGGCGGGATTTCATCGGAGGGGACAGGGTGCTGCGCTCCGCGACGCCGGCACCGGCAGAGTGGCTGGCGCAGGCGCATCAGGAGGGGCTTGCCGTGCAGACCACGGTCAGCTTCAACAGCATGCTGTTTCACGGCGATACCCTGCAACTGGCCTCCATCCGCGCCGTGCCCGGGGATTTTCCCTTCTACGGCAAGCTGGAGCTCACTCCCCAGCGCGCCCCGGCGCCCGGCGAGATCTGGCTCTCCGCCAGGGTGATGCAGCTGCTCGGCGCCAAGGTGGGGGAGGTACTCGAGGTCGGCAACACTCGGCTGACGGTGGCTGGGGAGTTGGGCCAGGAGCCGGATCAGGGGTTCAGTCCCTTCCAGATGGCGCCAAGGGCCTTGATCCACAGCGCCGATATCGAGGCGACCGGGGCCCTGCTGCCGGGCAGTCGCCAGCAGTGGCGCTATCTCGTCAAGGGGCCCCGCGACGCCATCGCCCGCTATGAGGCCTGGCTCAACCCCAGGCTGAGCGCCGGGCAGAAGCTCGTCAAACCCGACGATCAGGGTACCCAGGTGGGGAAATCCCTGGGCAATGCCGAGCGCTTCTTCCGTCTGGCATCCCTTGCCGGCGTGCTGCTCGGCGCCCTGGCCATGGGGATAGCGGTGCGCCATTTCGCCGAGCGCCAGACCAACATGGTGGCCCTGCTCAAGACCCTGGGGGCCTCACGGCGCACCCTGTGGCAACTGATGGGCACCCTGCTGTTCTCCCTGACCCTGGTGGGGGCCCTGATGGGGCTGGTGGCGGGCAGCGCCATGCAGTGGCTGACCCTGAACCTGCTGGGGGAGCTGCTGCCTGCGGATCTGCCGCCCCCCTCCTGGCGACCCTTCGCCCTGGGCCTCGCGGTCGCCTTCTTCATCACCCTGATGCTGGCGTTCGTTCCCTTCCTGAGGCTGCTCAAGGTACCGCCGCTGCGGGTGCTGCGCCGGGAACTGGAGGCGGGGATCCCCCCCTGGCTGACGGTGCCCGTGGGGCTCATCGGGCTGTTTGCCCTGGTGTGGGGCTTTACCGCCGACATCAGGCTGGCCTGCGGGCTCATCGGTGGCATGGGGGTGTTGATGGCGCTGCTGGCCCTGCTCGCCTCCGTGCTGCTGCGTCTTGGCAGTCGGCTCAAGGGGCCCCATGCCCTGCGCCTGGCCATCAATCACCTCTCCCGGGAGCGGGGCAGTGGTCTGTTCCAGTTGGCGGGCTTCGCCCTGGCCCTGATGCTGTTCGGGCTGCTGTGGGCGGCGCGGGTCGATCTGCTGGAGGATTTTTCCACCCGGTTGCCTGCCGATGCCCCGAACCGCTTTCTGGTCAATGTGGCGGACAGCGAGCGGGAAGGGATCCTGGCCGATTTGCACCAGGCCGGGGCCATCACCTCGGACTTCTACCCCATGGTGCGCGGGCGCCTGACCCGTATCGCCGGTGAGGCGGTGGGGGAGGATGCGGCGCGGGAGGGGGTGGACAGAGAGCTCAACTTCACCACCACATCGGCCCTGCCCGCCGACAACAAGGTCACTGCCGGTCAATGGCTGGCCGGCAAGGGGGAGGTCTCCGTCGACGAGGCACTGGCGGGACGGCTCGGCATCGCGCTCGGCGACGTGCTCGGCTTCACCATAGAGGGGCAGGCGTTCGAGGCCAGGGTGACCAGCCTGAGGTCCATCAAGTGGGACAACATGAGGCCGAACTTCTACATGATCTTCTCGCCGGATGTGTTGGCCCCCTTCTCCCAGACCTGGCTCGGCAGCTATCGTCTGCCGCCTGAGGGGCGAGGGGCAGAGGTGGAACTCATCCGCCGCCACCCCACGGTGAGCCTCATCGATGTGGAGGATCTGATAGGCCGCCTCACCCTGGTCTCCGATCAGGTGAGCCGCGCCCTGGGGTTGATGCTCGGGCTGGTGACGGTGGCCGCCCTGCTGGTGCTGCTGACCCAGACCCAGGCCGGCATGGCCCATCGGCGCCGGGAGCTGCTGCTGATGCGCACCTTGGGGGCGGGCAGCGCCCTGCTCGAGAAGATGCTGCGCTGGGAGCTGGTGGCGAGCGGTGCCCTGGCAGGGCTCTGCGCCGCCATGGTGGTGGAGCTCTGCTCCTTCGGTCTGCAGTGGTGGTGGGAGGGGGCGCAGTGGCAGTTCCACTGGGCCATCTGGGCTGCACTCCCCCTGCTTGGGGCCGTGCTGGTGACCCTGGCCGGACAGGGCATGCGCCGCCAACTGCTGGCGGGTACCCTGAGCGACCGGCTCAGGGGACTGGGGCAGGGGCTGCTCTGATGGCTCGACACATCCCGACCTTGGTCGGGATGTGTCATTGGGTCAACGGGGTGAGTGCAGCAGATTGTCCAGAGCGCCGGGCAGGGCCGGGAAGCTGAAGTGAAAACCGGCCTGCTGCAAGCGGGCGGGCAGCACGTGCTGTCCGGTGAGCAGCAGATCCGCCGCCTCTCCCATCAGGAGTCGCAGGAGGGGGGCCGGTACGAAGAAGAGGTGCGGGCGATGGAGCGTGGCGGCCAGGGTCTCGCTGAACCGGCGATTGCTGACCGGTTGCGGGGCCGTGCCGTTGAAGATGCCGTCACACTCGCCGTGCTCGACGAGAAACAGCATGGCCCGCACCAGATCCTGCACGTGGATCCAGCTCATCATCTGGGTGCCGCTGCCCATGGGGCCGCCGAGGCCCAGGCGGTAAGGGGGCAGCATCCTGGGCAAGGCGCCCCCCTCCATGCCGAGTACCAGGCCGATGCGCAGGATGCAGACCCGGGTCTGGGCCGAGCGGGCCTGCTGGGCAAGCTGCTCCCACTGCTGACAGAGACGGTGGGTGAATTCGTCGTGAGGGCTCTGGCATGTTTCATCCAGAGGGGCGTCATCCTGGCGGCCATACCAGCCGATGGCGGAGGCATTGAGCAGCAATCTGGGGGGCGTGCTGGAGAGTTTGACGAGATCCACCAGCTGTTCGGTCAGCAGCCAGCGGCTGTTGCAGAGCAACTGCTTGCGGGACTCGCTCCAGCGTCCGGCGGCGATGGGTTCGCCGGCCAGGTTGATGACGATGTCCACGTCATTGAGGTGATCCAGCCTGTCCAGACTGTCCAGCAGGGTGACATCGTGGCCGAGCAGCTCGTAGGCCCGGCTGCCCTGGCGGGTCAGCACGACTACTTCGTGCGCCACCTTGAGGTGTGCCACCAGACGGCGGCCGATAAACCCCGTGCCCCCCGTGATCAGTATCTTCATGTCCTGCCTCCCTGACGCTCTAGGGTCTACTCTAGAGCCTGGGTGCCCGATGGACAAGCTCCTGTTTTTATGAGCATTATGATTTTTGTCTCCCAAGACGCCGCCCCCTTTGTCCACGGGGTTGCCGGGCGTTGCGACCACGGGGGGCGCCGTGGCGCGGCGGTATCAGGGGCTCATTCCGGCTTGCCAAACGGGCGCCAGCGGGTAAACTCGAGCGCTTTTTCGCCATGTTCATGAGGGCCGTTATGCCATTTCGACGTTTGAAGGTGCGTCAATTCTATGTCCGGCTGCTCTGTGCCTTGCTGGCCGGTCTGTTGCCCATGCTCCTTGGGCTCGTCATCGTCATCTGGCAGACCGCCACCGGTGTGAAACAGGATGCGGTGGCGCGCCTGGAACATGCCAGGGTCATGTTCGACCGCACTCTGGACAATGCCCAGTTGGCGGCGTCGGCCCTCACCGGCAGCCTGGGCAGGCCCTGTCTCGAGGTGGTGCAGGGGCTCAGGGATCAGGTGGCCACGGTGCCGGATGTGCGTAGCGTCAACCTGGCCAGGGGGGATCGGATCTACTGCTCTTCCCTCTATGGCCCGGTCGATGGCGGCATCAAACTGGATGACTATGTCGGGGGCAGGCTCGACCTGATGAAGGGCAACCCGGTCACCCCGAATCGTCCCCTCATCGCCTACCGGGAAGAGGTGGGCGAGTTCAGCGTGCTGGTAGGGGTCGACGGCTACTACCTGCTCAACATCCTGGACATGCTGAGCCGCAACTCCCCACTGGGGTTGGTGGTCGGCAACGAGATGCTGCTGCGAAACAGCGAGCTCACCGACAAGCTGATCCCCAAGGACCGCAATGGCTATCTCGAACAGGTCTCGACCAGGTACCCGTTCAAGGTAGTGACCACGGTGTCGGTGGATGAGTACCGTGCCCACATCTGGGACTACTCCAAGGTGGGCGTCATTATTTATCCTCTGCTGAGCCTGCTGCTCGGGATGGCGGTCTTCTGGCTGATGGGCCGTTCGACTTCGCCGGCCCAGGAGCTGAAACGGGCACTCTCCCAGCAGGAGTTCATCCCCTATCTGCAACCTGTGGTGAACGGGGAGGACGGCCAATGGAGCGGTTGCGAGGTGCTGATGCGCTGGCAACACCCCCGTCAGGGGATGATCTCGCCGGATCGCTTCATTCCCCTGGCAGAGGACAGTGGTCTCATCGTGCCCATGACCCGGCTGCTGATGGCGCAGGTGCGCGAACAGTTTGCGGGCAAGGCGCACCATCTGCCGCGAGGGTTCCACTTCGGCTTCAACATCAGCGCCAGCCACTGCAAGGATCTGAGCCTGGTGGAAGATTGCCGGGATTTCATCAACGCCTTCAAGGGGAATCCCATCAAGCTGGTGCTGGAGCTGACCGAGCGCGAGCTCATCGTGGCGGACGAGACGACGGACCGGCTCTTTGCCGAGCTGCATGCCCTCGGGGTCTTCATCGCCATCGACGATTTCGGCACCGGCCACTCCAGCCTGACCTACCTGCAGACCTTCCAGGTCGACTTCCTCAAGATCGATCAGAGCTTCGTCGGCATGATTGGGTCGGACGCGCTCTCCAGCCACATCGTGGAGAACGTCATCGATCTGGCGACCCGGCTCGGTCTGCAACTGGTGGCGGAAGGGGTGGAGAATCAGGTGCAGGCCGACTATCTGAAGGCCCGCGAGGTGACCTTCCTGCAGGGCTACCTGTTTGGCAGGCCCATGCCCATGAAGGAGTTTGTCAGCCAACTGGCAGCACAGGGGCGCTGAGGGGCAAGCGCGAGGCAAAAAAAACCAGCGACCGGGTCGCTGGTTTTTTTATGGCCGGATGGCTCAGAGCATGCGGGCCAGGGCGCGGCACAGACGCTGAACACCCTCTTCCGTGGTCGCCTCATCCACACAGGAGAAGCTCAGGCGCAGGGTGTTCTGGATTTCGGGGCGCACATAGAAGGGAGCGCCGGGCACGAAGGCAACCTTCTCCTTGATGGCCTCGTCGAACAGGGCCATGGCACTGACGCTGGGCGGCAGGGTCAGCCAGAGGAACATGCCCCCTTCGGGACGGGTGTAGCTGACGCCGGGCGGACAGTGGCGGGCGAGGGCGGCTTCCATGGCGGCACGCTGGCGACCATAGACCTCCTTGATCTTCTCCAGGTGAGCGTCGAGGGAGTTGTCGGTCAGGAAGCGGTGCAGCACCTGCTGGCTGAAGGCGTTGCTGTGCAGGTCGGTGGCCTGCTTGGCGATGGTGACCTTCTTGCGCAGCCAGTCCGGCACCACCATCCAGCCCAGGCGGAAGGCGGGTACCACCGTCTTGGAGAAGGACCCGAGCAGTACGGTGTTGTGGGGGGCCAGCTTGGCGATGGGGGGCAGGTGCTCCCCTTCGAAGCGCAGCTCGCCGTAGGGGTCGTCTTCCACCATCAGCAGATCGTGGCGCACCAGGCGCTCCGCCAGGGCTTCCCGGTTGGCGCGGCTGTAGGATACACCACTCGGGTTCTGGAAGTTGGGCACGCCGTAGAGCAGCCTGGCGCTGGAGCCCTGCTCCAGCAGCGCATCCAGCGCGGCCAGATCCAGCCCCTCTTCCGCCAGGGTGATGGGCTTGAAATTCGGTTGATAGACGGAGAACGCCTGGATGGCGCCAAGGTAGCCCGGCTCTTCGATGATGAGATCCTGCCCCTCGTTCACCAGCACCTTGCCCAGCAGATCCAGCGCCTGCTGGGAGCCGCTGGTGATGAGGATGTTGTCAGGATTGACGGTCATGCCGTGGCGGCTCAGGTAGCGGTCGGCGATGAACTGGCGCAGCGGGGCAAAGCCCTCGGTGGTGGCGTATTGCAGCGCGGCGGCTCCCTGCTCGCGCAGCACGTCCTGGCACGCTTGCTCGATGGCCTTGACCGGGAACAGATGAGGGTTGGGCAGGCCGCCGGCGAAGGAGATGATCTCCGGATTGGCGGCAACTTTGAGGATTTCGCGGATAAAGGAAGGCTCGACCTTCTCGAAGCGCTGGGCAAAAAACGGCTGCATAGGGTTCTCTCTGACTAGGTGGCGGTCGCTCCATTCAACCGCCAGGTTATCCGTTTGTATCAGATTTCAGAAATGAGGCAATGGCTGTCACAAAAATCCATAAAAAAGGGCAGGTTTGGCACCTGCCCGAATTTTATCGTCCCGACCCCGGTCAGGGGCGCAAAAACCCCTGTCAGGGGGGCATCGGGCGGGATGGGGGTCAGAGCCCCGGCGTCTTGAGGAAGCGGATCATCAGGTCGGTATTGGCCCCGAGCTGCTGCTCAATCCGGCCCGGGAAGAGCTCGGCCATCTTGTCGAGGCGATCATGCTCCGTGTGCCAGATCTTGCCCCACTGGGTCTCGCTGTCCCGGTCGCAGGCGCTCTTGGTGGCGTCGTCGTAGCAGTCCCACAGCGCCGGATTGGTGCTTTGGGAGTAGCCGTCATAGCCATCTTCCCCGTTGATGGTGAAGTTGGTGGCCTCCACGTAGGCGATGGGCACCCCCAGGCAGGCAAAGGGGGCATGATCGGACCAGCTGCCGGTCTCCCCTTCCGGGTAGCCGCTGTAGCTGGGGTGGATGGCGAACGGGGTGGCGGTCTGCTGGGAGATGGCCAGCAGGCGATCGCGCACCTTGGGATCGAAGCTGTAGCGGCTCGGGTCGGTGCAGTTGTACTCGGCCACGTCGGAGTGGGCCGAGTGGACATAGACGATGTCACCCCCGGCGATGGTGTCGTAGTTCACCATGGCCAGCAGCTTGGCGACGGCATCGGTGTCGAGACTGGCGGCATAGGCTTTGGATCCGTTGAGGCCGTTCTCCTCGGCGCCGAAGAAGGCGAAACGCACCGTGTAGGGCAGGGTCTCTCCCTTGAGTGCCTCGGCAACCGCCAGCAGGGCGGCGACGCCAGCCCCGTTGTCGGTGGCGCCTTCGGATCCTTTCTTCTCGCCGGTGCTGTCATAGTGGGCACCGATGAGGATCACCCTGTCGCTCTGACCCTTGAGCTCGGCGACGATGTTCTGGGAGGTGCGTTCGGTGCCGCCCCGGGTGTAGGTGAACGGCTGGTTCTGCACCTCGTAGCCCCAACCGGCCAGGTGATCCTGGATCCAGGCGGCGGCGCGGGTTTCGGCCTCGGTGCCTGTGGGACGAGCGCCTATCCCTTCTGCGCCAGAGCTCAGTTGCACCAGAAATTCATGGGCCTGAGCTGCGGGGGCAGGGGGTTGGGAGTCGTTGTCAGAGGGGTTGCAACCGGCCAGCAGGGCAGGCAGGACGAGGGCCAAGAGGGTTTTCTTCATACTGCAATCCTTTGTTGTATATGGTTTTATTTTTCCGCGTCAGGATGAACCTGACGTCCGGCAGATTCTGTGAAGGGGGTGGCATTTGTCAACCTTGTCGGTGGATGTGGGCAGTCCCGGGGGATTTGTTGTGGGAAACACTTGCGCCTTGTGCCTATCTTGGGATAATTCGCTCCCCTGTTTTTGCGAACTGATGCAATAACGAGCGATCCATTTATGTCGGCTCTGTTCCAGAGCGATGCAATAACGAGCAATTTACTATGTCTGTGACCCAAGATGTGTTTAACGAAGACGGCAAGTTCATGCGCAAGATCCGCAGCTTCGTCCGTCGCGAAGGCCGCCTGACCAAAGGGCAGGAGAAGGCCCTGGAAGAGCTCTGGCCGGTCATGGGCATCGATTTCGCACCAGAGCCGCTCGACATGGTGGCCCTGTTTGGCCGCGAGGCACCCGTGGTGCTGGAGATCGGGTTCGGCATGGGCGCCTCCCTGGTGGAGATGGCCAAGAACGCCCCCGAGAAGAACTTCATCGGCATCGAGGTGCACTCTCCGGGTGTAGGCGCCTGCCTTGGCACCGCCCAGGAGGCGGGCGTCACCAACCTGCGCGTCATCTGCCACGATGCGGTGGAAGTGCTGGAGCACATGATCCCGAACGGTTCTCTCTCCTGCCTGCAGCTCTTCTTCCCAGACCCCTGGCACAAGAGCCGCCACCACAAGCGTCGCATCGTGCAGCCTGCCTTTGCCCAGGATATCCGCCAGAAGCTTGCCATCGGTGGCGTCTTCCACATGGCCACCGACTGGGAGAACTACGCCGAGCACATGCTGGAGGTGATGAGTGCCGCCGAGGGGTACGAGAACACCTCCGCCACCGGCAACTGGGTGCCCCGTCCCGACTGGCGCCCCCTGACCAAATTCGAGCAGCGTGGCCATCGTCTGGGCCACGGTGTCTGGGATCTGATTTTCAAACGAGTCAACTGAGTCAACGTATCAACTAAGGAGCTATCATGGCCAACCGTAGCCGCCGTCTGCGTAAGAAACTGCGCGTCGATGAATTCCAGGAAATGGGGTTCGACATCAGTTTCAACTTCCCGGTCGGCACCGCCGAAGAGACCATTGATGCCGTGGTCGATGCGCTGATCGACGAGGTGATTGAGCCTCGCAAGCTGGCCTTCGCCGGCTCGGGTCACCTGGCCTGGGAAGGGATGATCTGCACCCAGCAGCTCGGCAAGTGCACCGACGAAGACCGTTCCGCCGTTCAGACCTGGCTGCAAGGCAAAGGGCTGGAGGCCGTGGTGGTCACCGAGCTGTTCGATCTCTGGTACGGCGAGCCGGCCTGATATCTGACTGCCTCCCGGGCAGATAGAAAATCCCGCCGCCGGCGGGATTTTTGTCGGTGGGCTGGCCCCGCCTCGTTTCACGTCATGGAATAGCCAATGGTGTTGTCATCCGAATTACTGGCCGGCATCCTGGAAGAGGTGCGTCCGCTGCTCGGGCAGGGGAAGGTGGCCGATTACATTCCCGCCCTGGCCCAGGTGCCTGCCGACCGGCTGGGGATCGCGGTCTGTACCGTTGAAGGGGAATTGTTCACCGCAGGTGACGCTTTCGAGCCCTTCTCCATCCAGAGTATCTCCAAGGCCCTGAGCCTCACGCTGGCCTTGACCCTCTATCAGGAGGAGGAGATCTGGGCTCGGGTGGGCAAGGAGCCCTCCGGTCAGCCGTTCAACTCCCTCGTCCAGCTGGAGTTCGAGCAGGGCATTCCCCGCAACCCCTTTATCAACGCCGGTGCCCTGGTGGTGAGCGATCTGCTGGAAACCCGGCTCACCGCTCCTCGCCAACGCACTCTGGAGCTGGTACGCCGCCTGTGCGGCAACCCGGCCATCATGGCGGATCAGGTGGTGGCGCGCTCCGAGTACCAGCACTCCGCCCGCAATGCCGCCATCGCTTATCTGATGAAGGCCTATGGCAACTTCGAGAACGAGGTGGACAAAGTATTGCAGAGCTACTTCAATGCCTGCGCCATCCGCATGAGCTGCGTCGATCTGGCACGAGCCTTCGTCTATCTGGCCAACCGGGGCGTCCCTCTTGGCGAGAGCACGCCCCTGCTGCCAGCCCGGACCACCAAGCAGGTCAATGCCCTGCTCGCCACCTGCGGCCTCTATGACGAGGCGGGCGACTTCGCCTACCGGGTCGGCATGCCGGGGAAATCCGGGGTGGGGGGCGGCATCATGGCGCTGATCCCGGGAGAGCTTTCCATCTGCGTCTGGTCACCCGAGCTCAACAAGGCGGGCAACTCCCTGGCCGGGACGGCGGCGCTGGAGCTGCTGGCCGAGCGCCTGGGCCGCTCCATTTTTTAACTCTCTTCACTATGCATCGAGACGACATCATGAAACGAATGACTGGACTGTGGCGAAGCGGCCTGACCGCCTTGCTGCTCTGGTGTGCCTGGCCCGCCCTGGCCGCCGAGCTGCCCCCTCTCTCCCTGGCCGATGCCAAGGGGAAGGAGGCGGTGATCCTGGATACCCGCCCGAGCTATTTCTATCAGGGCTGGCCCATGGACGGGGAGAAGCAGGGGGGCCATGTGGCCGGTGCCGAGCTGCTCTCCGCAGAGTGGAAATACAGTGACGAGGAGTGGCCTGCGGCACTCGCGAGCAAGGGGTTGAAGGCCGACAAACCCGTCGCCCTCTATGGGACCCCTCGCGAGGTGGCCGAGGTGGCCCGTCTGCTGCGCCAGCAGGGCATCAAGCAGCTGTTCGAGCTGCAGGGATGGAAAGAGGCGCCCCGGGAGCACCTGGCACGCTGGAAGCAGCTGGTCCATCCGCTCTGGCTGGCGGACTTGCAGGCAGGCAAACCGGTCATCGCCGCCCCCAAGGGGGAGTGGAAGGTGTTCGAGGTGGACTGGGGATCCCCCAAGGCCTATCTGCTGAGCCACATTCCGGGAGCCGGCTACATCGACACCAACCGGCTGGAAGGGGAGCCGCTGTGGAACAAGGTCTCTGACGAGGCGCTCAAGGCGCTGCTGCTGGAGAACGGCATCCGTCATGACACCACCGTCATCCTCTATGGCCGCAACACCATGGCGGCGGCCCGTGCGGCCCATCTGATGATGTATGCGGGGGTCGAGGATGTGCGACTGCTGGATGGCGGGCTGGAGGCCTGGTTCGTGCAGCATCTGCGCACCGAGACCGGGCTGGCCAACAAGTTCACCCCGGCCAAGGAGTTTGGCGTGGCCATCCCCGCCCGTCCCGAGTACTACACCACCCTTGACCAGGCCAAGGCCCTGCTCAAGCAGCCGGACGGCGCCCTGGTCAGCGTGCGCACCTGGGACGAGTTCGTGGGCAATACCTCGGGCTACAGCTACATCAAGCCCAAGGGGGACATTCCCGGGGCCAGATGGGGTCATGGCGGGGTGGATGCCAACAGCATGAGCGACTTCCACAACCCGGACGGCACCATGAAGCCCGCCCGCGAGATCCTTGCCATGTGGGATGAGTGGAATATCGAGCCGACCCAGCAGGCCGCTTTCTACTGCGGCACCGGCTGGCGCGCCTCCGAGGCGTTCTTCTACGCCTGGTTGATGGACTGGAAGCGGATCAGCGTCTACGATGGCGGATGGTTCGAGTGGAGCATGGATCCGGCCAATCCCACCGTCACCGGCGAGCGCAAGCCGGGCAAGTAACTAATAATCCAGAGCAGGCCGGACAGATGTCCGGTCTTTCTTTTCTTGATAGATCATTTTCAATGGCTATAGCAGGTGGATTCTTTCTGTGAATCCTGTTGCTGCAATCAAGGTAAACGGGCCATCCGGTTGAGCTAGGCTTCACCTATCACCGCCAGGGTGAGCGTGAAGAAGGGGAGAGTGATGAAAGCTGTGATGATGCTGGTTTGTCTGTTGGGATTGGCGGGGTGTAGCTCCCAATACATCATGAGCACCAAGGATGGCAAGATGATTGCCACCGACAGCAAACCCAGGTTGGACGAGAGCACTGGCATGTATCGCTATTACGATGAAGAGGGGCGGGAGGTGCATATCAACAAGGACGACATCACCCAGATCATGGAGCGTTGAGGCTCTTTGCAAGCAACAAGGGCTGCCCGCGGGCAGCCCTTGTTATTGTTGGTGCTCATGCCGTCTGGGGCACCTGACGGTTGACCTGGCCGGCAAAAAGCTGGTGGAAGCGGGAGTGGGAGTTGGCCAGCAGGCTCACCGGCGAACCCTGCTCCACCACGGTGCCGGCCTCCATCACCACCACCTTGTCCACCGACAAGAGCGGTTCCAGATGGTGGGCGATCACCAGATAGCTGGCCTCCGGCCGGTAGCGGTAGAGCAGCTCCGCCATCTTGCGCATGCCGCCGTGATCGAGGTCCGAGGTGGCCTCGTCCAGCACGATGAGCGGGCGGCGCGACAGCAGGATGCGGGCGATCACCAGCAACTGGGTCTCGCCAGCGGAGAGTTGCAGCCTGTCGAGATCCTCGTCCAGCCGTCCGGCGCAGCGCTCGGCCAGCCCCACCCGGGCAAGCGCCTGCTCAAGCATGGCGTCCTCATGCTCGGTCAGGGGCGCCAGGTTGGCCCGCAGAGTACCGAAGAAGGTGAGCGGGATCTGGGAGACGGTATCGTAGAGATCGCGCACCGCCTCCGGTGCAAGTCGTGACAGTGGCTGATTGCCGTAGAAGATCTCCCCCTGGGAGGCGGGATACATGGCCTGCAATACCCCCAGCAGGGAGCTTTTGCCTGCCCCGGTACGCCCGCACACACCCACCTTTTCACCTGGGGCCAGCTCGAAGTTCACCCTGTGCAGTGCCCACTGGCTGGTCTGGGGGTAGCGCAGCCCTAGGTTGTCGAAGCGCACTGCGGGGTGAGGGGTGGCGAGTGCCTCTCCCTCCTGGCGCTCGCTCTCTATTTCGCTGTATTCACGCACCCGCTCTACCGCGTTCATCACCTGTTCCACTTCGGCAAAGGTGCGGATGAGGGAGTTGAGCATGGCGGAAGCGGTAAAGGCATAGGTGATGGCAACAGCCCCCAGCAGCGGGCTGTTGCCAAAGGCCACCATGAGTGCCACGGCCCCCACCAGGGCGGCGGAGAGCAGGGTCTGGTGCATGCCGAGCCAGCGGTTGATGGAGGTGGTGGTGTACCAGCTGCGCAGGTTGTTGTCATAGTGGTGCAGCACCTGGTCCAGCGCGAAACGCTCGACCCCTGCCAGGCGCAGGGCGGGGGCGCCGCGGATGGTCTCGCTGATGCTGATGTAGAGCGGGGAGCGCAGCACCGAGGACTGGCGCCGCAGCTTGAGTTGCACCGCCCGGTAGCGGCGCTGCAACACATAGAGCGCCCATCCCACCAGGGGGGCGATGAGCAGCAGCAGGGGAATATTGATGCCGATCACCACCACCTGCAAGGCCACGGACACCAGCATGCCGAACAGTCCCACCAGCATGGAGAGCAGCATCTCTTGCGCCTCCCCCAGATCCCGGTCGAAGCGGTTGAGGATGCGCCCCTGGGGCACCTTGTCGAAGAAGGCCATGGGGGCGCGGCTGATGCGCCCCAGCATGCCGTCAAACAGGGTCCAGGCCAGCTTGAGGCCGAGTTTGTAGTTGATGACTCGCACCGCCATGATGCAGGCGAGGGAGCCCGCCCCCAGCAGCACATAGATGCCGAGCAGGGTCGTGACGTCGCTCACCTCGGCCTTGCCGCCGAGCCAGAGATCCGAGGCGATGCGCAGCCCCTCCTGGCCCAGGGTGAGCAGCAGGACGAGCAGGATGGCTCCGGGGGCGGCGAGGCGCTGCCACATGAAGCCAAACAGCCCCCAGTCCACCTTGCCCTCCACCACTTTCTCCTCGCTGAACTGCTCCGCCTCCTGAGGGGGCACCGGCGGGGCGGGCTGGGGATGCTGGACAAGATCCGCCAACTGGTGGGCATCGAGCTCCACCAGGCGCCCCTGCTCGATGCGGATCACCCGATCGCACCTGGCCAGCACATCCGGGTCGTGGCTCACCAGCAGCCGGGTCGGCCCCGGCTTGAAGGCGAGCCCCTGCTCCAGTACCTGGGCCGCGACCATGGGGTCGAGCGCAGACAAGGGGTTGTCCAGCAGCAGGATATCGGCCCGGGCGTAGAGGGCGCGAGCCAGGGCGACCCGCTGCTGCTGGCCGCCGGAGAGGCGGGTGCCGAGCTCCCCCACCAGGGTTTGATCCCCGTGGCTGAGCAGCGCGAGATCGGCCGTGAGGGCGCAGGCGCCGAGCACCCAGCGATAGCGCTCGGCGTGCCAGGGCTGGCCGAACAGGATGTTGTTGCGGATGGTGTCGTTCATCAGCCAGGGCTTGTGGCCCAGATGGGCAACCCGGCCGTGGCGACGGATGCTGCCGGCAAACTCGCTGTCAAAGCCAGCAACCAGATGCAGCAGGCAGCTCTTGCCCGCCCCGGTGGCCCCGGTGATCCCCACGAGCTCCCCCGGTGCGATGGCGAGGTTGGCTCCCTCGAGCACCGGTTTTTGCTGGTGCAGGGCACTGACGCCTTCCAGGTGGAGGGCCCCCGCTGGCAGGGCGGGATCATCGAGTTCCCGGTGCTGCTCCGGGCTGTTCAGGAACTCGCACAGCCGGTTGAAGCCGGTGTTGAAGTTGATCAGGGTGCGGATGAGGTAGGGCAGTCGCATCATGGGGATGCGCAGCACGGTAAACAGGGCGATGGTGGTGAACACCTGGGGCAGGGTGAGGGTGTTGCCCGACGCCAGGTAGGTGGTGAAGGTGGCCAGGGTCACCAGCAGGGGAGTGCTCAGCATCAGCCCTTCGTTGATGGCATCGAGCCTGAGCACCCGGCCCAGCACCCCCAATTCCTGCTGGCGCTTGGTGTTGGCCGCCCGGGTAAAGAAGGGGCCAAGCCCGTTCTGGCGTACCAGCCTCAGCTTCTTGATGTATTCCGCCAGGATGCCGTTGCGCTCATCCTGCTGGCGCTTGAGCTGCTGCTCCTGCTGGTTCATGCGCCGTACTACCCGGGTGGAGATGAGCAGCAGCAGGGCCAGCACCGCGAAGCCCACCAGACCGGCACTGCCCACCTGCCACACCAGCAGGGCGATGGTGCCGATGAGTTGCAGCGCCATGGTGATCGGCATGGCGGGGTCCGCAAGAATCCAAGTAATGTCCCACACGTCCCGGTTGATGAGGTTCTGAACCCGGCCGCCGGCCCTGTCGTCGAAGCTCTTGCCACCCTGCTTCATCACCTTGGCGAGCAGGGATTCGGCCAGCAGACGGCGGATGGGCACGTGCATCTTGAGGGCCAGTTGCAAGGAGTGCTCCGCCAGCATGCCGGCGGCGAGCACGGAGGCGAACAGGGCCAGGGCCAGCAGCAGCTTGTGGCCGGTGGTGGCATCGGTGCCGAGCTGGGTCATGCTGTGATTGAGCAGCCAGGGGCTGGTCAGGGTGGCGAGCATACCGAGCAGTTGCAGCAGGGTGAGCAGGCCAATCCGTCCCTTGTAATGGCGCCAGATAAAGGCGGTCAGGGGCCAGGGGTGCACCGGCTGGCGGGCGGTGAGCGCGAGGAAGGCGTCGGCGCGGCCGTCGCGCCTGTCTTCCGGCAGCAGGGGATAGAGATCGTCGAGACTGACCTGGGGCTGGGTCAGCCCCTTGCGCAGCAGCGGGCCGGTCCAGCGATAGAAGAGGCGACTCAGCCAGCCGGCCGAGATTTCCGGATGATCCAATGGGTGTCCTTGTTGTTTTGTGTTGCTTCCATGGGCGGGGCGGCTCATGGGCCGCCCTCGAACTTGTTGTCTTGCTGCGGGCGTGCGCCCGGCGGGATCAGCGATCCCTGTTCATGCGGATGAGCCGATCCAGGATCCGCTCGCCATCGACCCGCAGGCCGTTGTGTTCGTACTCGTTGGTGATCCAGGCGCGGCTGTTGCCAAGCCCCTTCAGGGTGTCGCGGCTGTAGTCAAACTCCACGTACATGTCCTCGGCATAGACGGCGCAGGCCACCGGCACAGTGTTGCGGGCCAGCTGCGCCGGGTCGTAGAGGGGACCCCAGTCCGCTTTCTGGGCAAGCAGGTGGGCGGCCTCCTTCAGGGGAATGAGCTCGCGGAACTGCTCGAACATCCAGGGGAAGATCATCTCGCCGGTAAAGGCGAAATCTTGGCCTGGCGCCCAGGCCAGGGCAGGGAACTCCCTTCTCACCCGCTCGGCCGCCCAGTTGCTGGCACTCCCTTCGCAATAGATGAGCTCGTGCAGGATGGCGAACACCGGGTTGGTGTTGAACGGCTGCATGGCCTGCACCTGATAGAGGAAGGCGGGGTTGAGGCGTTCGCCGATGAAGGCGTCTTCCAGCAGGTAGTAAAGTGCCTCGAAGGCGCCGCTGGCCCCCAGATCCAGCCCCTGCTGCTGCAACTGCTCCACCGTCAGGCGCTGGCCGTTGGGCAGGCGCACGTCGTGGTGGTGCAGGTGGTTGGCCAGCCGGTTGGCCAGGGCCTGGGCATGGGGGAAGCGGGTGAAGAAGGCGCGGTTCTTGTCCGCCACCCGCTGGTAGGTGGCGCGGTAGACCTCATCCGCACTGCGCCCGATGGGTGCCACCCCGCCGGTGAGGTAGACCTCGTGCAGGCTCCGCGGGAACAACGAGAGGTAGGTGAGGCTGCAAAAGCCACCGAAACTCTGGCCGAGCAGGCTCCAGGGGCGCCCCGGGCTCAGCACCTCGCGAACGTACTCGGCGTCGCGCACTATGCTGTCGGCGCGAAAATGGCCGAGGTAGTCCGCCTGCTCACTTGGGGTCATCCCCGCCAGGGCGTCAGCACTGATGGGGGTGGAGTGGCCGGTGCCGCGCTGATCGAGCAGCAGCACCCGAAACTCCTGCAGGGCCCGCTTGATCCAGCCGCCATCGGCGGTCGGGCGAGGTGCGCCAAACCCCGGGCCCCCCTGCAGATAGAGCAGCCAGGGCAGGTCATCATCCAGCTTGTCCTTGCGGCAGAGGGTGCGGCCAAACAGGGTGAGGGTCGCCTCCTCGTCGGGATGCTGGTGGTCGAGGGGCACGGTAAAAAAGTGTGGCTCGCAATGGATGCCATCCAGCACATAGTGCAAGGGGCTGCTCATCTGGGGTCTCCCTGAGGGTAGGAAAATCGTCGGCCTCATCATAGCCCTGGCGCAGGAGCGGGTCACGCCAGTTTTCCAGATTGTTAACAGAGATGGAGTCTGAGGTCGGTGCCGTACAAGGTGTGGTTTCGCCGCGGTTGACGGCGGGCTGCAACTGGACAAAGATGAGCCGCCTGCCGGGACGGGCAGGGATAGGTCAGCACCCCGGGTGCAGGAAACTGGATGGAGTTGGCTCGATGAAGCCGAGATGGATACGTGTTCGCAAGAGACGCACACAGAGGGATCCGGAGGGGGTGCTGCAGGTGGGTTTGCTGGTGTTCAGCGCCACCTGTGGTGCCACTCTGTTGCTGGCGGCCTGCAACGGCGGTTAGCTGAGTGAAACAGACCCGCTTGTCATGAGCGGGTTTTTTCATGCCGGAGCAGAAGGTCGGGACCTGCCTGTAGCCCTTTGCTGACGCGGGTTTGCGGTATGCAGAGTACGGCTGCTATGGTCAATTTACGACCGGATCCACAGAGGGAGGCGATCATGAACAGTCGTGAAAAAGTCCTGGCTCATTTGGCCACAGATCACCGGGTTGCAGGATTGACCGCCGGCGAGGCACTGGCTGGCATGAGCCACTCGATGAGTTCGCTCCTGCTGCAACAGGATCAGCACTTCTTCCGCCGCCATGCGGACGACCCTTGCCACGAAGTCGCCCGGGCCTGCTCGGCCGGACACGTATGGCATGGGGACGAAAACCACTACTAGCCCCGGCATGTGAGTAAATGACAGATGCAAAAAGGCCCGCTCATCTGAGCGGGCCTTTCGAATTTGGCTCCTCCTACTGGACTTGAACCAGTGACATACGGATTAACAGTCCGCCGTTCTACCGACTGAACTAAGGAGGAATTGTGGTGCCCAGAGACGGAATCGAACCGCCGACACGGGGATTTTCAATCCCCTGCTCTACCGACTGAGCTATCTGGGCAACGGCGCGCATTAAACCCTTTCTGAACGGATGTGTCAACCGCATGGCGCAGATAGTCGGACTGTTCGCTCAACAAGCGAGCAATCAGGGTGTTTGTTGGGCGGTTTGGCCTGTTTTCATCCTAGATTGCGGGTCGGCAGATGAAAAAAGGGGCCCTGGGGCCCCTTGTCATGGCTGTCGTGCTCAGTGGCGGCTGACGATGATCCGCCCGGTACTCATGTCACGGGCCTGACCGGTGACGCTGATCTTGAGCCCGTATTCGGGCAGCAGGCGACCGGCATCCGGGATCTCCTTGCTCTGGTAGCTGCGGGAATCCTTGAACACCCGGTTCGGGGTGATCCAGAAGTCGCGCAGCAGGGAGCCGCTCGGGTGCTTGAGGTTGAGCGGCTGCTGGAAGCCCAGGCTGAAGGTGGCGTCGTGGATCTGGTAGCGGGTGCCAGCCACGGCGCCGTCGCTCCACTTGAGGGTGTGCTGATCCGCATCCACCACCCCGAGGAAGCCCTCACCCGGGTGGACACCCACCCAGTTGTTGACCTGGCTGTTGTCCACGTACCAGAGCAGCATGCCCGGCTCGTAGCGCATCAACTGGTCGGCCACGTTGATGTGGGCCAGCCCCTTGTCCACTCCTGCATGGTTGCGCCACTCGGCCAGGTAGTAGTGATCCTTGGCCTCGTTGCCGTCGCTCTTCACGAAGCCGGCGAGGGTGAAGGGGGAGTTGCCCTCGGCACCGTCGCTCAGCAGGGTGTCGCCATCGGCGAGGATCTGCAGCTCGTCCACGAACAGCCCGTTCTCGGCCACGCCGCCGTCGCTCAGGTATTGCAGGGTCAGAGTGACCTGCTGACCGGCCCAGGGGGTGAGGTCGAACTCGGCATCGGTCCAGCCGTTGGAGTTGCCGGTGATGCCGACCCCGAAGCCGACTCCGTTGGGATCGTCACTGGTGGTCAGGTTGCCCGCGATGGGCTGGCCGTTGACCAGCACCCTGGCGTAGTCGTACCCCTCTTCAATCTGATACCAGGCCTTGAAGTTGAGGCTGGCGCTCTGTTTGCCGCTCAGATCCAGCTTGAGGCTCATGCGGTTGTCGAGGTTGTTGCCCTTGCCGCCGTGATACTCGTACTGGCCGGCGTAGGGCGGGTTGAGCGGGATCTGCTTGGCCGGCAGGTTGATGCGCACCACGTCGTCGTTGCGTCCCTTGTCGTTGGCCTGATCCAGCATGTAGACGTTGCCGCGCGGGCTGAGATCGGCGAGCTGCACATTGCTGCCGTGCAGCCAGTTGCCGCCGAGGGAGGCCTGCAGGAACTCCTTGGCCCAGGCGGAGAACCCGGTCGGCTCGGTGCCGCCGATGACCCCGGCCCAGGAGCCTGAGGACATGATGGACCATGTCGCCACCGGTTCGCCCTTGCCGGTGTACTTGGTGTCGTACTCGTCCGGCAGCCCCAGATCGTGGCCATATTCGTGGGCACAGACCCCGGCCGCCGCATCGATGGGCTGGATGGTGTAGTCGTAGGCGGCAAACTTGCCACCGAAGTTCTGGCTCGGGCTGCTGGTGCCCGGGATGGGGTAGGGGGCACCCAGGTTCCAGCGGTGCGCCCAGATGGCGTCTTCGCCGAGATCGCCGCCACCGGCCTCCTCGCCGACGCTGGAGTGGAAGATCATCAGGTGGTCGATGAGGCCGTCCGGCTCGTCCCGGTTGCCGTTGCCGTTGAGATCGTAGCGATCCTCCTGGTCAAACTCGGACAGATCGATGGAGGGGTCGCCCGCCACCTGGATCAGCGCCTCCTTCACCAGCTCCCGGATGGTGTTCGGAGTGGCATTGGCGCCGTAGTAGGCGGCGTTCTTGCTGGCGGTATACCAGCCCGCCACCTGGCCGCGCACGCTGTAGCTCTTGCCGGACTGCTGCTCGTAGAACTGGCGCATGGAGATGAACTGCTCGCCGTTCGGGCCGGCATAGCCCTTGGACGAGAACAGCAGGTCGTTGTAGTGCTCCGGGGTGTAATCCGGGTAGTACATCTTGGTGAGCTCGGGGCGGATGCTGTTCTTCGGGTAGTCGGGGAAGTCCACCAGGATGGCGAGGATCTTGTCCTTGCGCATCTTGCCCTGGTAGTGCTCCCGCTCGATGGACTTGAGCAGCAGGGTAGGCACCCGATCGCCGGGACGGGCGGTGCCGTTGAGGCGGATCTTCTTGAGGATGGTCTCCCGCACCTTGCCCTCTTTCACCGCCAGGGTACCGCTGTTGCCCTGATAGGTCCGCGACTTCTCGCGATAGTAGCTGGCGAGGGCCGCCTGCTCCTGCTCGGGGGAGGCCAGGGTCGGGATGCGGCCGCTCTTCTTGAGCATCTCCAGCACCTTCACCTCATCGGCCAGGGGGGGATCGAACGGACCGTGGACCGGGGCGGCCATGGCGTGGTTTCCAATCATAAGGGTTGAGCCGACAAGCAGGCTCATTATTGTTTTTTTAGGCATTATCTATGTGCTCCTTCACATGATAAAAAGGGAGCCTCACTGGCTCCTCTTTCCGTACGGGCGATGGATTGCCCGCGTTCCTTGATACACTCCGTGGATGGCCTTGTCACCGTCGCGCTGCTGGTGGATCCTGCTGATTTCAAACGGCTTGCTGGCGCTGTCGCGTGGTTTTGACACATCCGTGCAAAGCTCCATATGGAGCAATCCTGTTTTGGCGGCAGATTACCCTTTATTAACCTTTTGTGATGGCACCCCATTTGGGGTGGCTGCCGACGACGGCTTATCTTGGTCTGCCGCATTGAGCCGGATGGGCTGTGCGAGTATGCTTTGCCGCAACCGGGCCTGCGGGGCGGCAGATGGCCGAGATGGCACCGTCCGCGCTGGCATTTGATCACAACACAGTCGCATCTGGGGTTAATATGAGTCTTGATATGCAAGAGTGGCGCGAAGAGACCACCGCCATCGTCAACGAGTTGCTGGCCGATGGCAGCAACCCGGATCTGGAGTACGAGATTGAGCACCACTTTGCCTGCCAGGATTTCGATCTGCTGGAGAAGGCGGCGGTCGACCTGTTCAAGGCCGGTTTCGAAGTGACCGATGCCGAAGAGATGGAGCTGGATGACGGCGCCACCATCTTCTGCTTCGACGCCACCGTCGAGTGCAAGCTGGACATCGAGACCATAGTGGCGGACATCGCCACCATGCTGCCCATCCTCGAGAAATACGGCGTGGACTACGACGGCTGGGGTACCTACTTCCAGGAGTAAGCTGCCTGATGTGTGCCAGCCACTACTGCGCGCCAGAAACAACAAGGCCACCCTTGGGTGGCCTTGTTGTTGCTGGCTTACTGCTCCGGCAGATGGTAGCTGCGGGCAAACTCGGCCGGTGGGAGGGGGCGGCTGAACAGATAGCCTTGCAGCCGATCGCAACCGACCTGCACCAGCCAGGCCTGCTGCTCCGGTGTCTCCACCCCTTCGGCGGTGATCTTGATGCCAAGCTCATGGCCCAACCCGATGACGGAACGCACGATGGCGGTGGTGGCCTGGTTGGTGGCCAGCCCCTGGGTGAAGCTTTTGTCGAGCTTGAGGGTCGCCACCTGCAGCCTGGGAAGATAGGCGAGGGAGCAGTAGCCGGTGCCGAAGTCGTCGATGGCGAGCTGGAAGCCCGCCTCGATGAGGCTGGCCAGGTTGCTCTCTATCTCGTCGGCATTCTCCATCAGCACCCCTTCGGTGATCTCCAGCTCCAGTTGCCAGGGGGCGAGCCCGTGGCGCGCGATGCAGTCGAAGATCTGCGGGCAGAGCTCGGGATCGCGGAACTGCAGGGGCGAGAGGTTGATGGAGAGCACCAGATCCGGGGCCGCCACCTGCCAGCGGGCAAGCTGGGCGCAGCCCTGCTCCAGCATGTGGCAGCCGAGCAGGCCGATGAGTCCCAGCTCTTCCGCCAGCGGGATGAACTCGTCAGGGGAGATCATGCCTAGCTCGGGATGGGGCCAGCGGCAGAGCAGCTCGGCCCCGTGCAGCTGGCTGGTGCGGGTGCTGATAATGGGCTGGTAGACGGCGGTCAGCTGGCCGGACTTGATGGCGAGCGGCAACTGGGCCGCGATGAGCTGGCGACGCTTGAGTTTGGCATCGAGTGCGGGGTCGAACAGGGTACAGTGCTGCTGCTGGCGCTTGCCCTGGGCCAGGGCGGCCTCGGCGTGGCTCAGCAGACGCTCGGCATCCTTGGCCTTGCCATGGGCGATGCCGAGGAACACCGGGATCTGGATCCTGTGCTCCTCGACCTGGTAGGGCGTCATCAGCTCGTGCTGCAGGTTGCGGCTCCACGTATCCAGAGAGAGGGGGAGCTCGGGCAGCAGCAGGGCGAAGTCATCCGCCGCGACCCGGCAGAGCAGGGACTGGGGCGGCGCCAGTCGTTGCAGGCGGCGGGCCACCTGGCTCAGCAGGCGGTCGGCGACCCGTATGCCGAAGCGATCGTTGATCTCGCGAAAATGTTGCAGATCCACCAGCAGCAGGCTGGCCTTGCGGGCCCCCAGATGACGGCTGGTCTGGAGGAAGTGGGAGAGCTTGAGCAGGCCGGTCAGGCTGTCGTAGTGCTGCTCCTGCTGCAACTGGGCCTGGGTGGTGCGAAGCCCGGTGATGTCGCGGCTCAGGGTCAGGATGCCGAGGGAGTTGCCCTCGTCATCCGGCACCTCGACCCGGGTGACCTCCAGATGGCGGCCTCTGCCTTGGGCATCCACCACGCAATACTCCCCCTGACCCAGGGTTTGTTCGACGGGCAGCCGGGGCGGGACGCGCCGACCCAGAGCCTCGCTTGCCACCAGCCCCATGAAGTCGAGAAAGGCCTGGTTGCAGTCGATGAGCACGCCCTGGTGATCCTCGAGACGGATGAGGTCGGGAATGGCATCCAGCAGGCGGCGTTGCAGCAACTGCTGCTGGCGGAAGGTTTGCTCCAGCTCCTTGCGCTGATCGATGGCGCTGACCATGGCAAACAGGGCGATGGGGTCGCCGTGCTCGTCATACAGGGGAACCTTGTTGATCTCCATCCAGCTGGCGCCTTCGCCGCTGTGGCAATGGAGCTGCTGGTGCAGCAGGGGTTTGCCGTCGGCCAGCAGGCGGTCATCTTCCTCCCGGAATACATCCCCCCAGGGCATCTCGGCATCGCTCTTGCCAATGAGTTCGCTCGGATCTTGCAGGCCGGCTTCCCTGGCGAATGCCTTGTTGGCAAACAGGTACCGTCCGTGCTTGTCCCGGCAGAAGATATTCATGGGTAACTGGTCGATGATCTGCTGCAGCAGCGCCAGGGAGAGCGAAGAAGTCACGAGAGCACTCACGGGGGAGACTTCGAGCAAATCTATGATAACAGGTGGGTTTTGTAAAGCCTGGGTTAAGAGTACGCCATTTGTGCGGATCCCTGCTGACAGCCTGTGTCGCGATCGCCATAATAGCCGCCGGTTGGCCGAGGGCCGGATTATATGGATGAGAGAAGCAGCATGAAAAAGATAGTGGGAGTAGCACTGGCCCTGTTGATGGCCGGTTGTGCCAGCGACAACAATGGCGGCGAGCAGTACCGCTATACCCCGCCGGTAGCCAAGGCGACCAACAACACCCAGGAGATGCAGATCCCGGTGGATCTGGTGTGGGCCCGCGCCGAGAAGTGGTTTGGCGATCATGGCCTTAACATCGAAAACAGCCAGCGTGGCTCCGGCCTGATGACCGCCAACGTCGAGAACTCGGCCGACGGTCTGGAGTGGCTGGATTGCGGCACCATGGGGTCCAAGGTGGCGCTGGGCAACCCCAACCTGCAGATCAACCTGATCATCACCCAGAGCGGCAACAACAGCGTCGCCACCGTGAACGTCAAGGGCAATACCCAGCTCTACTTCGTCGAGTCCTCCGGCGAGCGAGTGCTGGCTCCCTCCATCACCCCGGTGTGCGTCTCCCGCGGCAGCCTGGAACAGAGCCTGTTCGCAACCCTCAGCAACTGATCCCGCTTACCGGACAGCCTGAAGATCACAGACCCCGCTGCGTGCAGCGGGGTCTTTTTTTGCCCGTCACTCCCCAAAGGCCAGCCCCTGCTGGCGAAACTTGCCAGGGGCGAGCCCGGTGGATTGCTTGAAGGCCTTGGCAAAAGCCGCCTCGGACTGATAACCCACCCGCTGGGCCACCTCGCCGATGGGCAGGTGATCCGGCTGGCGCAGCAGTTCCGCCGCCCGCACCATGCGTACCCGCACCATGAACTCCCAAACGCTGCACCCCAGGCGCTGGCGGAAATGGCGAAAATAGGTGGCGCGCGACATGGCGGCCAGGGTCGCCAGTTCGTCCACGCTCCAGGGATGGGCGGGATTGGCCAGCATGGCTTGCAGGGAGCGACCCAGCCGCGCATCCTGCAGGGCGCCGATGAGGCCAAGCGCTCCGCCGGGATCGCTGGCATGGGCGCGCAGCCCCATGGCCAGCAACACCTGGCTCAAAGCCGTCAGCACGGCGCTCGATCCTTGCTGCTCGCGGGTCAGCTCCTGGCGGATCAGGGCCAGCACCAGGGACAGCGCCTCGCGGGACTCGCTGGCCAGCAGGGGGATGCACAGCGGGCTTGGCAGGGCGTCCAGCAGCAGGGGGCGCAGGGGGCCCTGGTAATGAAACTCGCCGCACAGAAACTCCACTTCATCCCCCCCGTCGCCACGAACGGGCAGCAGGCCTGCGTCATCTTCGATGTCCGCCAGGGATTCGCCGCCCCGCCAGATGGTGTGGGGCTCCCCCCCCGGCAGCAGCAGCAGTTCACCCGGTTGCAGGGTCACCTCCTGACCCTGTTGAGTACTGACCCGGATCTCCCCCTTCATCAGCAGATGAAAGGGCATGACCCCGCTCGGGCTCTGCGGGTGGGAGAGGGGGAAGCCGCCGCGATAGAGGCAGCGTACATCGAAGGAGCCGCGGATCCCGGCCTGGCCGATCAACTGATCTATGTCACTCATGATTCGATATGGTGTTTATTTGCATCTTTTAAGTATTAATTGAATCACACCTTGATGCAATACTGGCTCCATCGAACGGGCAGGTGCCCGTTCACCCCAGAGGAGAATCAAGATGCAAGATTGGGCACAATACCGTAAAGAACTGACCGGCCGCGTGATGGAGCTGGGCACCCTGAGCCCGGATACCCTCAAGGGTTTTCAGCTGCTCTCATCCGCCGGCAGCAAGGAGGGTGTCCTGGATGGCAAGACCCGCGAGCTGATCTCCCTGGCGGTGGCGGTCACCACCCGCTGCGATGGCTGCATCGCGGTGCACGCCGAATCCGCCCTCAAGCAGGGCGCCAGCCGGGCGGAGATCGCCGATGCCCTGGGGGTCGCCATCGCCATGAACACCGGGGCCGCCATGGTCTATTCCGCCCGGGTGTTGGACGCCATAGATCGCTGAGGTGTCCCGGCAGCCTCGACGTAGCCAGCGTCTTGAGGCGCTGTTTAGCGTTGATTGAGTAATCCAGCCTGTTGTTTGCCACACCCTTCCGGGTGTGGCTTTTTTATGAGGCGCCCAATAAAAAGCCCCGGCAGGAGCCGGGACTTGGATAGGTGCTGTCGCGCTCAGGGCTGCAAGCCGCTGTCACCGTGGAACAGCGCCTGTTCACCGGATTTGAGCACATAGCCCTTCCAGGGGAAGAGCTGATAGCCGCCGCCCTGCCAGGACCAGTTGCCCTCTTCGCCCTGGCGGATCAGCCGGATCGGCTCGCCCTCTGGCAGGGTCAGCTCGGCCTGACTCTGATCGGCATTGAACAGCACGAAGGCGCTGACGGTCTGATCGGCATCGGTCGGATTGAGGCGAATGCCCTGCTCGAACAGCCGCACGCACTGGCCTGCCAGCGCCGACCATTGATAGCCCGCGCTGCCGATGCAGCCATGTTCGTCGCGATCCGCGCCGACCAGGGGCTCCCTCGGTGTCGTGTTGCAGGCGGCCAGCAGCAGGGTGGCCGCCATCAGGGTCAGGGTGCGCATGGTTACTCCTTGGCGTCCCGTTCGATGACGATGTTGGAGAAGCCCAGTTCCTTGAAGTAGTTCTCCCGGTAATCCTTCATGCTCTTCTTGTCGCGGCGGCACACCTGGGCCAGCTGCTCTTCCATGGCGTGGAAGCGAGTCAGATCGATCCCCTCGGCGGCGGCAACGGCCTCATAGATGCTGTTGAACTTGTCGTTGGCGTAGCCAATCTCCCTGGCCTGCTTCTTGTAGGTGTAGGTAATCTTGAACGCCATGGCGTCACTCCTTCTCTTTGGCCTGCTTGCGCTGGACGTACAGATAGAGGCTTTCGACCTTCTCTCTGGCCCAGGGGGTCTTGCGCAAGAACTTCAGGCTGGACTTGATGCTGGGATTATCGGTGAAGCAGCGGATATTGATCTGCTGCCCCAGCGCTTCCCAGCCATAGTGCGCGACCAGGGCCGTGACGATGGCTTCCAGGGTCAGCCCGTGCAGCGGGTTGTTCTTCTGGGAAGCGGGTTGATCGCTCATGCTTGCGCCGCCAGGGTGGCAAAGGGCTGACCCATGCGGGTGGTGACCCCGTTGGCCAGGTGCGGCTCGAAACCGGCCAGCATGCCCGGGCCAAACAGGCAGACCACGGTACTGCCCAGCTTGAACAGGCCCATCTCGGCCCCCTTTTGCAGGGTGATGGCTTCATCGCCGGTGTAGTCCCAGCGCACCACCTTCTTCTCTTTGGTCGGCGCTATGTTGCCGGCCCAGATGGTTTCGATGCTCGCGACGATAGTGGCACCGACCAGCACCAGGGCCATGGGGCCGTGGGGGGTACGGAAGGTGGCCACCACCCGCTCGTTGCGGGCAAACAGGTTGGGCACGTTCTCGGCGGTGAGGGGGTTGACGGAGAAGAGATCGCCGGGTACGAACACCATGCTCTCCAGCACGCCATCCAGCGGCATGTGGATGCGGTGGTAATCCTTGGGTGCCAGATAGATGGTGGCAAAGTCGCCATCCTTGAACGGCGCCACCAGATCCTCATAGCCCCCCAGCAGCTCGCGGGCGCTGTAGTCGTGGCCCTTGGCCTGGATGATGCGACCTTGGCTGATGGGCCCGAGCTGGCTGACGGTGCCATCCACCGGCAGGGCCAGGGTCATGGCGTCTTCCACCACGGGGCGGATGCCGGGCTTGAGCTCGCGAGTGAAGAAGGCGTTGAAGCTCTTGTAGTGGGCCGGGCTCTCGTGCAGCGCCTCGCTCATGTCGACCTGGTACTGCTTGATAAAGGCCTCGATCACTTTGGTGGTGAGGTTGCCCGCTTCGGCGGCGGCAAGTTTGCCCACCAGGCGGGAGAGGGCGTGTTTGGGCAGGCAGTATTGACCGGCAATTTTCAGGTTGTCAGTGATGCTCATGATCTTCATCTGGGAATGAGTTGAACGGGTCACAGCCGCGCCTGTTGGCGACCGTGGCGGGCTTCCTGCATAGTTTCCAGGATGCGGTGGTAGTTGTGGAAGCGATCGGCGCTGATGGCGCCCGCTTCGACCGCGGCGCGCAGGGCGCAGCCGGGATCATCCTTGTGGGTACAGTCGCGAAACTTGCAGCCACCCAGGTAGTCGCGAAACTCGACGAAGCACCAGGTGATGCGGTCGGCTTCCAGGTGCCAGAGGGCGAACTCGCGGATCCCGGGGGAGTCGATGAGATCGCCGCCGCTCGGGAAGTGGTAGAGCCGCGCCGTGGTGGTGGTGTGCTGGCCGAGCCCCGAGTTCTCGGAGATCTCGCCGGTGAGCACGTCCAGCCCCGGCATCAGGGCGTTGGTGAGGGACGACTTGCCCACCCCGGACTGGCCCACGAAGATGCTGATCTTGTCGGTGAGCGCCGCCTTGAGGGCGTCGATGCCCTCACCGCTCTCGCAGCTCACCAGCAGCACCTCGTAACCGAGCTTGCGGTAGGTCTCGAGCTGGTGCTCGATACGGGCGCGGGCCGCGTCATCGAGCATGTCGACCTTGTTCAGCACGATGAGGGGCGCTATCTCCACATCTTCTGCCGCCACCAGGTAGCGGTCGACGATGTTGGTGGAGAACTCGGGCATCACCGCCGAGACGATGATGATCTGGTCGATGTTGGCGGCGATGGGTTTGACCCCGTCGTAGAAGTCCGGCCGGGTCAGCACCGAGTGGCGCGGGTGCACCGCCTCGATGACGCCGGCAGTCGCGGCATTGAGGCCGGGGCGCCACACCACCTTGTCGCCACACACCAGGCTGCTGATGCTGCTGCGCCGCAGGTTGCTGCGGTGGATGGCACCATCGCTCGCCTCGACATCCGCGTGCTGGCCGAAACGGCTGATCACCACCCCTTCGATGGCGGGGCCGAACAGGGTGTCATCGACCACAGTGGTGTGCTCTTTTTGCAGCCGCCGCTCGCGGTTGGCCTGGACGCGCCTTTGTTGACCCAGATTGAGTTTTGCTTTCTTTGCCACGGGGTTTGCCAGTTTATGAACAGATTCAAAGCCAGTATGATACATGCAAATTGGCAAAATTCCGCCATTCCTCCCAATAGAGAGAGCAATCATGACAGTCAGCGCGCAGAACCTGGTATGGATCGACATGGAGATGACGGGTCTGGACCCCGAAGAGAACGTGGTACTGGAGATCGCCACCATCGTCACCGACAAGGACCTGAACGTGCTGGCCGAAGGGCCGGTCATCGCCATCCACCAGAGCGAGGAAGAGCTGGGCAAGATGGATGGCTGGAACGTCAACACCCACACCAGGAGCGGCCTGGTGGCCCGGGTCAAGGCGAGTGAATACGACGAGGCCAAGGCCGTTGCCGAGACCCTCGCCTTCATTCGCCAGTGGGTGCCGGAGCGCACCAGCCCCCTGTGCGGCAACAGCATCGGCCAGGATCGCCGCTTCATGGTCAAGCACATGAGCGATCTGGAAGCCTTCTTCCATTACCGCAACGTGGACGTCAGCACCATCAAGGAGCTGGTCCGTCGCTGGCAGCCTGAACTGCTGGATCAGTTCAAGAAGAGCGGCTCTCACCAGGCGCTGGACGACATCCGCGAATCCATCGCCGAACTGCAGTTCTACCGCGCCCACGTCTTCAAAATCTGAGTGGCTGGCAAGGGTTTGCCGTCGTTCGGTTGCTAAAATCAGCAGTTCGGCCAGCTTTTGAGCGAACGGCTGCAACCAGACAAAAAAGCCCTTGCAATTGGAATGTCTGCTCTTATAATTCGGCTCCCGTACAGTAGCGCAAGCAACCAAATGCTGTACGGTCTGTTTTCAGGTTTTGCGGGAATAGCTCAGTTGGTAGAGCACGACCTTGCCAAGGTCGGGGTCGCGAGTTCGAGTCTCGTTTCCCGCTCCAATCTCTCTTCGAACCCTTCGAACTCAATCTCTCCCCCAAGTACACGAATCCAGTTTCTCAGTACCATCACTGCCGCGTCCTGTTGGTAGAGCATGATCCGCGCTTGCCAAGGTCGGGGTCGCGAGTTCGAGTCTCGTTTCCCGCTCCAATCTCTCTTCGACGTCCTCATAATCCCTTTGAATTGAATTGCCCATCACATCGCGCCGCGATGACTTGTCGTATCCGGCGTTTGCCTGTTTTCTCTCTTCCCCGCACATCCCAAGTCATAAGACCAAGATGTATTGCTTGCTAATAGCCTCCCGGAGATCGGGCACAACCCTTTGCGGTCGGCTAACAGGCTTGGCAGGGCCTGAATGACAGACAGTGGCTCGCTATAAGTTAAAACCGGGGCATTTAACCAAAACTCATCATTTTGATTTATAGCGGCTGGTGGCGGCCATAGACGGCTTACAGGTGGGGATGGCAAGCCCGGCAAGAGCTCTGCCGATCGGGGAGGGGAAATCGCGGGCAAAAAAATAGGAGGGGCGATGGCTCCTCCTACGGGTTCACTGGCGCTGGCTCAGATAACGGTGACGTTCTCGGCCTGAGGGCCTTTTTTGCCCTGGGTCACAGTGAACTGGACTTTTTGACCTTCAGCCAGGGTCTTGAAACCTGCGCTCTGGATGGAGGAGAAGTGAACGAAAACGTCCGGTCCCTGGGATTGCTCGATGAAGCCAAAACCCTTGGTTTCGTTGAACCATTTTACTTGGCCGGTGCGAATGTCAGACATGTGGTAAGTCCTATCTATAACAAAATGAAACTAAGCCTGGTTGGGCAGCATTTGCCTGGAAGTCAGGGGTTGAAGCATGACTGACCACGTCTCTTTGTCCCAGTAGCATGTAGCACAATCCCTGTCTAAAGCCTGACCGATTGTACTGGAGCCCGATCCCTTGTCAATTTGGCACTTTTCATTTTTTGAGCGAGCTAAAAGTATTGTGAAGTCAGCAGCTTGTTTCATGCTTCACATCAAAAAAAACGGGAGGCCATGGCCTCCCGTCTGCATAAGGGGAAGTGGTCGAGCCCCCTTATTCCTTGAGGGCGAACCCTTCCCCCTGGCGGTCGTAGCGGTAGCTGACCTGACCGAGAGAGCGGACCTCGACCCGCTGGATGCGGCGGCTGGTGTCCACCAGGATGAACACCGACTTGCCCGACTGCAGCCGGGTCAGCGGCCTGTCCGGCCCTTCGATGGCGATGAGCCGGCTGAGCTCGGCCCCCGGCAACTCGAACTTGCGGAAGATGGAGTAGAGGGTTTCACCGGCCTGCACGTCGTGCTGCAACCAGGTGCCATCCACTTTCTCCTCGACGGGCTTGGCGGCCTGGGGCTCACCGGCGTTGCCGACGGTCAGGGCCTGGGCCGGCACGGCCAGGGGGACCGCCAGAGAGCCTGACGGCGCCGTGGTCGGGGCGGCGGGGGCGGGCTCCCAGGCCAGCACCAGCAGCCAGAGCGGGATCAGCACCAGCAACCCTATGGTGTGTTTGCGGGGCAGGGGGCTTGCCAGCTTGAACGAGGCCGCCTTCGGCTCCTTGTTGCGCTGACCCAGGCCACTCATACCCTGGCCGAGACGCTGGCGCAGGGGCAGGGTAGCCGCGTTGATACGTTGGAGCAGGGTTCCTTGTGATTCGTCTTGGCGACGCTGCTGGGCTCGTCTGTTATGGCCACGTGGGCGACGGTCCGGGGTGGGCACGGCATTTACCTCTCACTACATTGCCTGCCATCAGGCAAATATGCCGCCTATGGTAAACGGACTCGCCCCCGAGGGGGAGAGTCCGGAGCATGAAAATTATCAGCTGAGACGAAACTGACCCAACAATTGCTGCAAACGTTCCGCCGCCTGACGCAAGGCCTGACTGGCGTTGGCCGTGCTGGTGGCGTCCCTGGCGATGTCGTTGGCCAGTGCGCTGGTTTTTGACAGATTGCCGGAGACAGTCTCGGAAACCGAGCTCTGCTCCTCGGCGGCGGAGGCGATTTGGTAGGTCATGTCGTTGATGGTGGCGATGGCCTGGAAGATGCTGCCGAGGGCCGCCTCCGCCTGATCCGCTTCCCCCACCGCCTGATGGGTCAGCTGCTGGCTCTGCTGGATGGCGTTGACCGCGTTGGTAGAGCTGTGGCGGATCTTGTCGATCAGCTCCTGGGTATTCTGCACCGCCTGCTGGGTGTTGCCCGCCAGCTTGCGCACCTCGTCGGCCACCACCGCAAAACCGCGCCCCTGCTCCCCGGCCCGAGCCGCCTCGATGGCGGCGTTGAGCGCCAGCAGGTTGGTCTGATCGGCGATCCCCTGGATGACGGTGAGGATGCTGGTGATCTGCTCGCTGTCGTGAGCCAGCCCTTCCACCACTTCGGCTCCCTTGCCTGCCTCGGCGGCCACCTTGTGCATGGAGTGGATCACCCGCTGGAAGCGTACCTTGCCCTCGTCCGCCGCGCTCTGGGCCTGCTTGGCGGAGTCGGCGGTGTTGTTGGCGTGGGTGGCCACCTCCTGGCTGACGTAGGACATCTCCTGTACCGCGGTCAGCATCTGCTCCATCTCCGCCTGGTGATGCTGCAGGTTGTTGTCGGTCTGTCCGGCGATGCGATCGGTATCCCCGGCGTGGCGATGGACCTCGCTCGCGGTCTTCTGCACATCCCCGAGCAAGGCCTGCAGCTTGTCGATGAAGCGATTGATGCCCCGGGCCAGGGCCCCCAGCTCGTCCCGGGAGCGGCTCTCCAGGCGCTTGGTGAGATCCCCCTCGCCGTCGGCGATGTCATCCACCAGGCTCACCATCTGGCGGATGGGGCCCGTGATGCTGCGGGCAATGACCAGCATGGTGCCAAGGGCCAGCACCAGCACCAGCAGGGCACCGATGAGCTGCTGGGTCATGGCGGCGCGGTTCATGTCGGTGAGCTGGCGTGCCAGCTCGTCCGCTCCCGCCAGCACCACCTTGTAGGGCAGGGTGACGATGATGGCCCAGTTGCGGGCCATGCCGGGCACCGCGATGGGCACCGAGATGCGAAACGCGTCGGTGAGCTCCTGGCGCTGCACGTCCGGTTTGAGGTACTGCTGCCAGCCGTTGCCGAGCACCTTGTCGGCGCGGCTGCCGAGCAGGCTGGCGTCGCCGCTGGTACCGGTGATGACGCCGGCGGCGCTGACGATCAGGGTCTCCCCCTTGCCGTCATAGATGTTGCTGTTGAGAGACTGGGCCTGGCGGCTGATGGAGTCCACCGCCAGATCCAGCGCGGCGATGCCCTTGAACCGGCCATCCACCAGGATGGGGGTGGTGATGGTGCTCACCAGCACCTGCTGGCCGTTGATGTCCACCTTGAAGGGATCGATGAGGCAGGGGCGCCCCTCCCGTTTCGGGCAGGCATAGTAGTCGTTGGCCGGGTTGCCGAACTCGTCCGGATCGCTCTTTTCGATGGAGAGCAGCAGATCGCTGCCGATCTGCTCCTTGTCGCGGTAGAAGTAGGGAACGAAGCGCCCCTTGTCGTCACTGCCGAGCGCGCTCTGGCCGGCGAAGCTTTCGTCCTGGCCGTCGAAGCCGTTGGGCTCGAAGCCCGCGAAGGCGCCATAGAGCTGGGGCTCCAAAGCAAGCTGGGCCTTGAGCAGGTCGGTGGCTTGCTGGCGATCCAGCGGCAGCTTGCCCTCCTGCTGGCGAGCGAAGACGCTGGCCATCTGCTGGGTGTAGGTGAGCCCCTTTTGCAGCAGCTGGGTGATGGTAGCGGCCTCGGCACGGGCGTTGGCGCTCACCTTCTGCCACGCCTCCTGTTGCAGGGCGGCGCGGCTGGAGTCGATGGTGAGCTGCTGGGTCTGCCGGCCTGAATACTGGTTGAGCAGGATCAGGATGACCAGGGCCGTGGTCATGGCGACACCGGCCAGTACCAGGATACGATTCTGGATAGAACGAAACTGCATCGCGCGTTCCTTGTATCGTTGAGGGTTCGTTGACGGGGTGACTGAAGTATCGGCTGTGCGGGAGATCTCTCCAGCGACCTCGCCTAGCTAAGCGGGAAAAAAGGGAAAATTCTGAGACATCACTCTAAAACAGCGGTTTTTGCGGGAATAGACCCTATTTTCCCCTCTGCCTCGCCATGGTTTTCCCATCCGTCATTGTCGGTGCTAAAATGCGACGGTTTTTTTAACGAATTGGCCCAAGGCCCTCTACACAAGGCTTAAAGATGAAAGTCAAAACCCGTTTTGCTCCCAGCCCGACCGGCTTTTTGCATGTCGGCGGTGCCCGTACCGCACTCTATTCCTGGTTGTTTGCAAAGAACCAGGGCGGTGAGTTTGTGCTGCGTATCGAGGATACCGATCTGGAACGTTCCACTCAGGAGGCCATCGACGCCATCATTGAGGGCATGGAATGGCTGGAGCTGAACTGGGATGAGGGCCCCTACTACCAGACCAAGCGCTTCGATCGCTACAACGGCCTCATCGACGAGATGCTGGCTGACGGCCGCGCCTACAAGTGCTACTGCTCCAAGGAGCGGCTGGAAGCGCTGCGCGAAGGCCAGATGGCCAACGGCGAGAAGCCCCGCTATGACGGCAAGTGCCGGGATGGCGACCACGATCACCCGGCCGATGCGCCCCACGTGATCCGCTTCCGCAACCCGACCGAAGGCTCCGTGGTGTTCGATGACCACGTCCGTGGCCGCATCGAGTTCGCCAACACCGAGCTGGACGATCTGATCATTCGCCGTACCGATGGCGCGCCGACCTACAACTTCTGCGTGGTGGTCGATGACTGGGACATGGAGATCACCCACGTGGTGCGTGGGGAAGACCACATCAACAACACCCCGCGCCAGATCAACATCTACAAGGCGCTGAACGCGCCGGTACCGGAGTTTGCCCACGTCTCCATGATCCTGGGTGACGACGGCGCCAAGCTCTCCAAGCGCCACGGCGCCGTCTCCGTCATGCAGTACCGCGACGACGGTTACCTGCCGGAAGCGCTGCTGAACTATCTGGTGCGTCTGGGCTGGTCCCACGGGGATCAGGAGATCTTCACCCTCGACGAGATGATCAAGCTGTTCAGCCTGGATGCCATCTCCAAGTCCGCCTCCGCCTTCAACACCGACAAGCTCTTGTGGCTCAACAACCACTACATGCGCAGCCTGGATCCGGCCTATGTGGCCAAGCACCTGGCCTGGCACATGGAACACCAGCAGATCGACACCAGCAAGGGCCCGGCGCTGGCCGACGTGGTCACCCTGCTGGCCGAGCGCTGCAACACCCTGGTGGAGGTGGCTGCCCAGAGCCGCTACCTGTTCGAAGAGTACGAGGCCATCGACGAAGCGGCAGCCAAGAAGCACCTGCGCGGTGTGGCTGCCGAGCCGCTGGCGCTGGCCAAGGCCAAGCTGGCGGCCCTGGAGACCTGGACCACCGAGGCGCTGCACGAGCTGATTGAAGCGACCGCCGCCGAGCTGGGTCAGGGCATGGGCAAGGTCGGCATGCCGCTGCGTGTGGCCGTCACCGGTCTGGGCCAGTCTCCTGCCATCGACGCCGTGATGGCGCTGGTGGGCAAGGAGCGGGTCCTCGCCCGTATCGACCGCGCCCTGGCGTATATCGAAGCGCGCATGGCCGCCGAGTAAGCTTGCCGCCGCACATTGCCGTCACCGGTCTGGGGTAATCTTTCCCCTGCCATCGACGCAGTGATGGCGCTGGTGGGCAAGGAGCGGGTCCTCGCCCGTATCGATCGCGCTTTGGCGTACATCGAAGCGCGCATGGCCGCCGAGTAATTCAGAGCGCCGGTACGGGCCAGTCCCCTGGCATCGCCGACGCCGTGATGGCGCTGGTGGGCAAGGAGCGGGTCCTCGCCCGTATCGATCGCGCCCTGGCGTACATCGAAGCGCGCATGGCCGCTGAATAAACATCGGCCATGGCATGAAAAGGGCTCCCTGACGGGGGCCCTTCGTATTTTGGCCTCAAGCGGATTTGCGACGTAAAACAGCGACATAGCGACGAGGTTGGCGGTAAAAACAGCTAACTGTCTGAATTTTGACTAAACGCTCCAGCGGGCGAGAATTTTGGGTTGACAGCAAAGCGGGTGATGCCTATCATGCGCCTCCGTTGCCAGAGATAACTTTGGTAGCGCCGAGGTGAGTTGGGGTTATAGCTCAGCTGGGAGAGCGCTTGCATGGCATGCAAGAGGTCCGCGGTTCGATCCCGCGTAGCTCCACCAAATTCAGAGTGATTCAGTGTCACTCACACACATCGGGGTTATAGCTCAGCTGGGAGAGCGCTTGCATGGCATGCAAGAGGTCCGCGGTTCGATCCCGCGTAGCTCCACCATCTTTCGCAAGAAAGCACCAAGGCCACCGCATCGCGGTGGCCTTTTTGTTTGCCTGTCATTTGGATTTCCCATGATCTCGCCCTTTGCATTTGTCTGGCAAATGGCGCTTCACCCTGTCCGCGAGGGCATCAGCGGCCCTGGCCGCTGCTGACGGGGATTGGCGCCGATGCCGCCATGGCCACGGCGCGGGCTGCGTGGTGCCATCCTCTGCCGCGTGGCGGTTGGCTCGTTCGGCAGCCTGCGGGATACGTCAGCACCGGGTTTCCCCGTCGACAGGGTACCAGCCCCCGGGAAAGGGGCGAGGCGGGGGCAACAGGGTATTTATTAATCCCATGATGTGACCCTTTTCATTTGTTTTTCAAATGGCCCTGGCACAAAAAAAGCCCGCGATCATCGCGGGCTTTGCACCTGGCATCGAGGATGCCGCGTCTTAGCGACGGCGCCGCCAGGCGAGCGGCAACAGGGCCAGCAGCAGGGCGCCCATGGCGCCGCCACCCCCCTTGCTCGCTTCCTTGAGCTTGAGGTCAACGATGACGGGGTCGTGGTCCGAGGCGCTGAAGGGGTTGTCCGACTTGATGAGGTCGCCGGTGTAGGCGCTGCCATATTCGAACAGGTTGCTCTCGAAGGAGTTGATGTGCCAGTCGGCCACCGCCACCACCTTGTCAGCCAGCGCCGGGTTGGCGAGGGCGTAGTCCAGGGTGCCGAGCTCGGCCTCGTAGCTGTAGGAGATGGCCTTCTCCTGGTTGAACTTGACGTTCAGATCCACCAGGCCGTAACCCTTGGCCACCGTCTGGCCCATCTGCTCATAGGGCTTGTCGCCGATGTAGGTGTGGGAGGCGGAGCGGATCTGGCGCTCCCCCGCGACCGGTGCATAGTCGGTCAGCACCCGGATGGGATCCTCCTTGGCGTAGGAGTTGAAGTCCCCCACCAGCAGCACCTGGCCCGGCATCTTGCTCACCGCCTCCCCCAGCACCTTGGCGGCGCTCACCCGAAACTCGGTGCACTTGCCCTGCAGATCCGCAGGCTCCGTCTTGCCATCCCCGTTCTCATAGCAGCCCGACCCCTTGGACTTGAGGTGGTTGACCACCAGGGTCAGGGGGGCGTCGCTGCCCGCCACGGTGAAGCGCTGGACCAGGGAGTCCCGCTGACCGGCGCTCTTGGTGACGCCGCCCGTGGTGTAGCGCTGCTGGGGCAGGGGGATGACGTCGGCATCCCCGCTCGGGGTGAGCAGGGCGGGGCGGTAGATCATGGCCACCATGATGGCGTCGCCGCCAAAGAAGCGATCCTCCGTGAGCAGGGCCTTGGGCAGGGTGACGAAGGCGTAGTGCTTGCTCGCCTCCTTCTGCCTGGCGTTGAGGCTCTCCACCAGATCGTGGAGGGCGGCGTGCTCGTCAAAGCCGTTGTTCTCCATCTCCATCAGGCCGAGCAGGTCGGCGTCCATCTCGGTGATGGCGTTGACGATCTTGGCGCGCTGCAACTGGAACTCCTCCAGGCTCTTGGCGCCGCGGTTGCAGCCCTTGGCGCTGTCCGCATCCGCCTGATCCGCGCAGAGCACGTTGAGGGCGCCCCCCACGCTGGAGTGGCTGGTGAAGTAGTTGAGCACGTTGAAGCTGCCGATGCGCAGGTCAGTGCCATCCAGGCGGGCCGGGGCGCTTTGGCGGTCGTTGTCGCCGGTGCGCAGCAGATCCCCCGCGGTGATGGTCTGATCCCGGGGCACGATCAGCCGGTACTCGTTGTAGCTGTAGCCGACCATGGCCTCCAGATTGACCGGGGCATCGCCGATGCGCAGGTAACCCTGCTCCGGCTCCCAGGCGGGCAGCCAGGGGAGCTTGCCGTCCCCCGCCTTGAAGTCCGACTCGAGGAAGACGCGGTTGCTGGCGTTGGCCTCGGCCAGCGCCACGGCCTCGGGGCTGCTCGCCACATGGAGCTGGGTCGGCTTCATCAGCGGGGCGCCGTGAGCGAGCACCAGGTTGTTGCGCCGGGCGGCATAGTCGTAGCTGAAGTTGCGGCTGATCTTGAGGGCGCTGTCGGCGTCGAGGCGCACCCGCATCCCTTCGTGACGCTCCAGGGCCCGGGCCAGGGTTTCCCCCTCCAGTACCCGCAGCGCCGTGGCGGCCGGGGCGTCGCCCTGGGCCAGGGTTGTCAGGCGCGGCGTGCTGCCGTCAAACAGGGGCTTGAGCTGGGTGTGGCCGTAATACTCCTCGACCTTGGCCTCCAGACAGACCAGGGCGCCCGGCTGGATGTCCGGGTACTTGCTGGCGAAGTTCTTGTCATTGAGGTAGACGAAAATGCCGTCCGACGTCTCGGGGTTGCCGTCCCCCTGCACATCCAGCAGGTAGAAGCCCTTGTTGAGGCTTTCCCCCAGACCCGAGACCACCGCCTTGACCGAGACGCTCTGGGCGCTTTCGAACTGATCGTCCGGGACGAGGGGGCTCTTGTCGCCACTGCCCTGGATGGCGGGGATGGGGGTGAGGGCACTGTCGGCCGGGCAACTGAAGCCGGCGGCGTAGAGAGAGGGGGACGCGAGCGCGAGCCCCACGGCCAGCGACAGCAGGGTAGGTGTTCCTTTCATGGGTATTCCTTTTTTTATTTTTGCCAGTGTTTCCATAGCCTTGGCATCGTGGCCAAGGGCGCGCATTGTCACATTTCTGGCAGCTCTGACCAGTGAACCAACGCACATTATGAGGAGACAAAGGAGCCCATCTGCCATTTTTTGACGTGGCTAACAGTTTGATATTGATGATCTATTTGTCATCAGGTGGGAGCGAAAAGTGTGAGGCCGCCAGCATTCACATATTTTCCTTCGAGAATAAAGATTGAGCAGTGGTCACTTGCTTCCTATACTCGAGCCGTTCCTCACGGAACCCAGGCAAAGGGCAAACCGGCAGTGATGCCGGGACGCAAAGCCTCCGATCTGTCCCATCCGGGCCAGACAGCGGGGTTACCCAGGGTGACTTGAGGGTTTGTGGCCCGTCCATGGCCTGTTGTCGCTCCCTTGTTCCCTGTTGCGATTGCGCTTTTCCCGGTATTGAAGCCAAGACAAAACAAGGAAGATAACAATATGCAACAGATCTTGAGGCCCAGCAGGCTTGCCATGCTGGTCGCCCTTGCGGCCGTCCCTGCCTGGGCGCAGGCCGCTTACCCCGCCTATCAGGCCGGCACCGCCTACAAGTCTGGCGACATCGTCAGCAACGCAGGCGCCCTCTATGAATGCAAGGAATTCCCTTACTCAGGTTGGTGCGGCGCGTCCCCCTATCACTACGCCCCCGGGGTGGGGGTGGTCTGGGCCGATGCCTGGAAGCTGTATGGTGGCGAGGTGCCGCCGCCGGCCCTGGTCGTCGCCATCGGCTCCCCCGCCGTGGGTGCCAGCGTCAGCGAGGGGGCCAGTGTGGCCCTGGCGGTGACGCTGAGCGGCCCGGTCACGGCGCTCGCCCGGGTGGAATACCTCATCGACGGCACCCTGGTCGCCACCGCCACGGCTTCTCCCTGGAGTGCCAGCTGGTCTGCCGCCGGTGCGGGCAATCACGCCCTCAAGGCCCGGGCGCTGGATAAAGACGGCAAGGTGCTGAGCGAGGCGGATTCGAGCTTCAAGGTCGCCGCCGTGGTGGCCCCGGAGGCGCCCAGGGTGAGCATCGCAAGCCCGGCCGCCGGTGCCAGGGTGACCCTGGGCCGCGCCCTCACCGTGAGCGGCAATGTCACCGACGCCAATGACGACGTCGCCAAGGTCGAGCTCTTCGTGAATGGCCAGAAGGTGGGCGAGGACACCAGCGCCCCCTGGCAGCTGAGCTGGACGCCCCAGAACAAGGGGCTGACCGGCCTCAAGCTGGTGGCGACCGACAAGAGCAACCTCTCTGGCGAGTCGGCCCAGGTGGACGTGCAGGTGGAAGAGGCGGCCCTGCCCCCCACCGGCGGCAACCTCTCCTGCGACGTGCGCCAGATCTACCGCGCCGACGGCAGCGAGTGCATGGGGGATGACCACGGCCGCCGCGTCATCGGGTATTTCACCTCCTGGCGCACCGGCAAGAACGGCCTGCCCGCCTACCTGGTGAGCGACATTCCCTGGGACAAGATCACCCACATCAACTACGCCTTCGCGGCGGTGGACGAGCAGAGTCACACCATCAAGGTGGATGACGCCGCCACCAAGCTGACCTGGAACGGAGTGCCGGGCGCCGAGATGGATCCGGAGTTCGCCTATCAGGGTCACTTCAACCTGCTGTCCAAGTACAAGAAGCAGTACCCGGACGTGAAGACCCTCATCTCCGTCGGGGGCTGGGCCGATACCCGCGGCTTCTACGCCGCCACCACCAAGGGCGACTGCTCGGTCAACACCGCCGGCATCAACGCCTTTGCCGACTCGGCCGTGGGCTTCATCCGCCAGTACGGCTTTGATGGGGTGGATATCGACTACGAGTACCCCACCTCCATGAAGGATGCGGGCAACCCCAACGATTTCCCGCTCTCCAACCAGTGTCGCGGCAAGCTCTTTGCGAACTATGAAGTGCTGATGAAGACCCTGCGCAACAAGCTCGACAGCGCCGGCACCGAGGACGGTCGCAAGTACATGCTGACCATCGCCTCGCCGGCCTCGGCCTACCTGCTGCGCGGCATGGAAAACTTCCAGGTCACCCAGTACCTCGACTACGTCAACCTGATGACCTATGACTTCCACGGTGCCTGGAACCACTTCGTCGGTCACAACGCCGCCCTGTTCGACAACAAGGCGGATCCCGAGTTGTCCCAGTGGGGTGTCTACACCCAGGCCCAGTTTGGCGGCATCGGCTATCTCAACTCCGCCTGGGCGGCCCACTACTTCCGTGGTGCCCTGGCGGCGGGCAAGATCAACATAGGGGTGCCCTATTACACCCGTGGCTGGCAGGGGGTCACCGGTGGCACCCACGGTCTGGGTGGCAAGGCGGCGCTGCCGAGCCAGAGCGATTGCCAGCCGGGCACCGGTGGCAGCACCATTCCGTGCGGCAACGGGGCGGTGGGCATCGACAACATCTGGCATGACCTTGACAAGAACGGCAAGGAGATTGGCGGCGGCGCCGTGCCCATGTGGCATGCCAAGAACCTGGAGCACGCGGCCAGCCTCGGCATCACCACCTTGCCGAGCTACGGCCAGGCCTGGGGTCTGGATCCCAACAACCCGGCCCACGTGATGCAAGGCCAGTATGTGCGTTACTACGACGACAAGGCCCATGCGCCCTGGCTCTGGAACGAGCAGAAGAAGGTGTTCCTCTCCACCGAAGATGAAGAGTCCTTGACATCCTCCCCCACCTTAGCGCTTCGCGTCACAGGAGGGGGATTCCCATTACTGGGTGATAGCTGCTCGCG
>NZ_JAPCIY010000027.1:0-49258 GCF_027707645.1 Aeromonas sp. QDB30
CTTTCATGGCTTGCAGCAGCTTGTGCTTGAGCATCCAGGCGGTGTCATATTTGACGCCCAACTGGCGCTTTAGCTCCATCGCTGACAAGCCTGTTTTGGTTTGTGACAACAGGTGCATTGCCAGAAACCACTTGGTCAGTGGGAGCTTGGTGTTTGCGAAAATCGTGTTTCCAGTCAATGACATCTGGTGACGGCAGTGATTGCATTGCCACACACGTGGCCGCCTTCTCAGGCGACAACAGGTCTTGTTGGCACATTCAGGGCAGACAAAGCCGTTAGGAAAACGCCAAGTGAACAGCGCGTTTTCGCACTGAGCCTCAGTGCCATAGTCCTTGAGAAACTCAAACAGGCTGTAGCCTTTCTGGAATTGGATTTTGCTTTTGGCCATGATCTCGCACCTCGATAACTGTACGTAAGATCAGTATAGTTCGTGGTAACTGACTGCTAATCATGGGTAATTAGGAAATTTATTGTCTTGTATCTATTTGTCTCCCCTTGTTTTACCGACAGCTACTAGTGAGTAGGCGAGCAAGGTTCTTCTGCCAACCTTGAAAAATCAGGCCATAGGGCGTATAACCACGCGCTTGTCAGTGTATTGAGTGAGCCAATTTTTATGCAGCAGAGTGAACCCGTGCAGAACGCCCCCTTTTGGCAGGTGAAGAGCCTGCAGCAGATGACTATGACCGAGTGGGAGTCCCTGTGCGACGGCTGCGGCAAGTGCTGCCTGAACAAGCTGATCGACGAGGACACCGAGGAGCTGGTGTTCACCAACGTGGCCTGCAACCTGCTCAATACCAAGACCTGCCAGTGCTCCGACTACGGCAACCGCTTTAAAAAAGAGCCGGACTGCCTGCAGATCACCCACGACAAGATTGCCGAATATGACTGGCTGCCGTCGACTTGCGCCTACCGCCTGCTGGCGGAGGGGCAGAGCCTGCCAGAGTGGCATCCGCTGATCACCGGCAGCCGCAGCGCCATGCACCAGGCCGGCCAGTCGGTGCGCGGCAAGGTAGTGCACGAGGCGCAGGCTGGTGACTGGGCCGACCATATCATTACCTGGGCGAGCTAAGCCTTAATCCGCCGTTTATTGCTTACTACAGGGGCAGGGGAGTGAGACTTCGCTGCCCCTGTTGTTTTTGGGATATAAGGGATGCGTTTTTGTGATAAAGGTAGTGTAAAGTTCTGCTGTGAGATGAACGTAGTGAGGGGGATGAGAAGCCGTCTCTAACGCCGTCTGTATTCGTTCAATCGCTTTTAGACACAAGGGCAGCAGAGTCCACACTCCGCTGCCCTTGTTGCTTTCTGGCGTCTTCTGGCGATGTAGTGTTGTTCTCCTCAGCCTGGCCCTCTCCCAAGGGGAGAGGGAAGGGGGCGGGGGATGTTTTACAGCGTCCGCGACGATAACGTTTCTCTGTTCTGCTGTTCTGCTGTTCTGCTGTTCTGCTGTTCTGCTGTTCTGCTGTTCTGCTGTTCTGCTGTTCTGCTGTTCTGAGTACCTGAGTGCCTGAGTGCCTGAGTGCCTGAGTGCCGGTGGGCACATCCGTGCATCAAGCGCAGGAGAGGAGTGGAGAGGGGCATCATAGAGAGGGGCGTTAGGAGGCTAACGTCTGGCCGAGCCTGCGGCTCAGAGCCCACGAGCCAGCCGGCCTGGGAGGTGGGAAGCGGCTTGCACACTGCCAAACAGCCATAAAAAAACCGGCGCCTGGGCGCCGGTTTTTGTTCTCCGAGACTCTATTACAAAGAAGCGGTGAAGGTACGGGTGATGACGTCTTGCTGTTGCTCCTTGGTCAAGGAGTTGAAGCGAACGGCATAACCGGATACGCGGATGGTCAACTGCGGATATTTCTCCGGGTTTTCCATGGCGTCCAGCAGCATTTCACGGTTCATCACGTTGACGTTCAGGTGCTGACCACCTTCCAGGTTGGCTTCGTGGTGGAAGTAACCATCCATCAGGCCGGCCAGGTTGGCTTTCTGGGCTTCCATGTCTTTACCCAGCGCGTTCGGCACGATGGAGAAGGTATAGGAGATACCATCTTTGGCGTAAGCGAACGGCAGCTTGGCAACGGAAGTCAGGGAAGCAACGGCACCCTTCTGGTCACGACCGTGCATCGGGTTGGCACCCGGGCCGAACGGCGCACCGGCACGACGGCCATCCGGGGTGTTACCGGTCTTCTTGCCGTACACCACGTTGGAGGTGATGGTCAGCACGGACTGGGTAGCCACGGCACCACGGTAGGTGTTCAGCTTCTGAATCTTCTTCATGAAGCGCTCGACCAGGTCGCAGGCGATGTCATCGACGCGAGCGTCGTTGTTGCCGAACTGCGGGTACTCGCCTTCGATTTCGAAGTCGATGGAGACGCCATCGGCATCACGTACCGGCTTGACCTTGGCGTACTTGATGGCAGACAGGGAGTCAGCGGCTACGGACAGACCGGCGATACCACAGGCCATGGTGCGATAGACGTCACGGTCGTGCAGCGCCATCAGGGAGGCTTCGTAGCTGTACTTGTCGTGCATGTAGTGGATGATGTTCAGGGCGGCGACATACTGCTTGGCCAGCCAGTCCATGAAGTGATCCAGTCTGTCCATCACGTCGTTGTAATCGAGGTACTCGGAGGTGACCATTTCGGTCTTCGGACCGACCTGGATCTTGAGCTTCTCGTCCATACCGCCGTTGATTGCATACAGCATGGTCTTGGCCAGGTTGGCACGGGCACCGAAGAACTGCATCTGTTTGCCGACGATCATCGGGGACACACAGCAAGCGATGGCGTAGTCATCGTTGTTGAAGTCCGGACGCATCAGGTCGTCGTTCTCGTACTGAACGGAAGAGGTCTCGATGGATACCTTGGCGCAGTACTTCTTGAAACCGACCGGCAGCTTCTCGGACCACAGGATGGTCAGGTTCGGCTCAGGGGACGGGCCCATGGTGTACAGGGTGTTCAGCATACGGAAGCTGTTCTTGGTGACCAGGGTACGGCCATCAACGCCCATACCGGCCAGGGTCTCGGTGGCCCACATCGGGTCGCCGGAGAACAGTGAATCGTATTCCGGGGTACGCAGGAAGCGAACCATACGCAGCTTCATGACCATGTGGTCCATCAGCTCCTGGGCTTCTTGCTCGGTGATCAGGCCTTTTTGCAGGTCACGCTCGATGTAGATGTCCAGGAAGCTGGAGGTACGACCGAAGGACATGGCCGCGCCGTTCTGGGACTTGACCGCCGCCAGGTAGGCGAAGTAGGTCCACTGTACTGCTTCTTTGGCGGTCTTGGCCGGTACGGAGATGTCGCAGCCATATTTGGCAGCCATCACCTTCATCTGGGCCAGGGCACGGTGCTGCTCGGAGATCTCTTCGCGTAGACGGATGGTGGCTTCCAGGTTGACACCGTTTTCCAGGTCAGCCTGCAGGGACTTGAACTGAGCCAGTTTGTCGGCCATCAGGAAGTCGATACCGTACAGGGCAACACGACGGTAGTCACCGATGATACGGCCACGGCCGTAGGCATCCGGCAGACCGGTGATGACGCCGGACTTGCGGCAGTTCAGGATGTCTTTGGTGTAGACGTCGAACACGCCCTGGTTGTGAGTCTTGCGGTACTCGGTGAAGATCTTCTCGACCATGGGGTCAAGCTGACGACCGTACACTTCGCAAGAGGTCTTGACCATCTTGATACCGCCGTTGGCGATGATGGCGCGCTTGAGCGGCTTGTCGGTCTGCAGACCAACGATTTGCTCCAGGCTCTGGTCGATATAGCCGGCATCGTGAGCGGTAATGGTGGAGGGCAGGTCGGTATCAAAATCGACCGGCGCGTGAGTGCGGTTCTCGATCTTGATGCCTTCCATGACCTTGTCCCACAGCTTGGTGGTGGCTTCGGTCGCGCCAGCCAGGAAGGACTCGTCACCTTCATACGGGGTGTAGTTCTTCTGGATGAAGTCACGGGTGTTGACAGAGGTCTGCCATTCACCGGCTGCGAAGCCTTCCCATGCTTTTTGGAACTGTTCGTTAAGTTCTGCCATTTTCATTACCTCTCAAGGTATTTATGTGTCTGCCGCCATCCTTAATGATGGCGACGGAAGATAAACCAGTAAGTCAGCCCAACCATGACGCCACCACCAATGATATTACCTATGGTGACAGGGATGAGGTTGTGCAGGACGAAGTTGGACACGGTCAGGTCGGCAAAGGTCGCCGGATCCTGACCGATGGCCTGCCAGAATTCCGGGCTCGCGACGCTGTGGATGGCGATACCGACCGGGATCATAAACATGTTTGCAATGCTGTGCTCAAAACCGGAGGCCACGAACATGGCGACGGGAAGCAGCATCACCATCACCTTGTCGGTGGCGCTGCGGGCGCCGAAGGCCATCCACACGGCGAGACACACCATGAGGTTGCAGAGGATGCCAAGGGCCACGGCCTCGAAGAAGGTGTGATGGATCTTGTGCTGGGCCACTTTCATGGCGTTCAGCCCCCACTGACCATCCGCTGCCGTGTATTCCGCCGACATGATGATGAGGCCGACGATGATGAGACCGCCGATGAGGTTGCCGAAGTAGACCAGTCCCCAGTTCTTGAGCAACTGGGCCCAGCTGATGCGATTCGCCGCCTTGGCTACCAGGGTGAGGGTAGTGGAGGTGAACAGTTCGGCGCCGAGCAGGACGCAGAGGATGAGACCGAGGGAGAAGCAGATGCCGCCCACCAGCTTGGACATGCCCCAGGCCATGCCGCTTGAGCCCGTGGTGACGGTGATATAGAAGACGAAGGCGATGGCGATGAAGGCGCCAGCGGTGATGGCCAGGGGAATGACCTTGTATGCGGGCTTGGTGGCCTTGGCATAGGTAATGTCTTCGGCCAGGGCGGCGATGGCTTCGGGCTTCAGACAATCAAAGGGAGATTCTGCTTTCAATTCTCAGTACCTGCATATTTTGCCTGTGGAAATCATAACAAAGGGGCTGATCCCCAAAATTGACTCCGATCAAGAATTACAGATTGTGAATGTAATTTTACTACAGGGTTTTTCGCCATCCGGAAGCGTTTCTTTACACCAGGTTTCAGGTGAAACAGAAATGAGTCTGTTATTAATTTTATGATTTTTAAGAACTTATAAAGGACACCCTTAAAAAAGTACCGGCCAGGCACCTTTGCGGCCGCACTGCACCATGAGTGCCAAATTAACAACCCCCTAAGAGGTATTTTTTGTCTTTTATTTCATCTTTGTGGCACGGCCAGCCAAAGCGTAGACCATAAAACAGAAGGGGCCCTCAGGGCCCCTTCGTCATATCAGCATATCAGTTCCAGGTGTGGATTCGTTTGGCTTTTTGCAATTTCTCGTAAGCGGCCAGCAGTTTCTGGTGCAGCGGGAACTGGGAGAGGGAGAGATCGGCGGCTTCCAACCCGTGGAAGCGCGCCTCGCCGCGGGCGTTGGCCCACGCCTGTGCCAGGGTCTCTTCCCCGAACATGCGGGCGAACACCGGGCGGTACTGCTCGGGGTCGCGTTCCTCGTCGAGGAAAAGCTCGACGCAGGCGCGCAGGGCGCGGTAGTAAGCGGCCCGATCCGCCGGGAACACCGACTGGTTGAACTCCATGGTCCAGTCGATGAGGTCGAGGGCGCTCTCCAGGTCGCCTGCGGCCAGCGCCAGCATGGCTTTGAGCTCACCGACGCGCAGGGTGTGCAGGGCAGTGCCCTTGGCGGCGGCGATGCCGAGCAGCTCGCGCACCCGGGTCCGCTCGTCGTGACCCTCTTCATCCAGCTGGTCGAACAGGGCCATGTACTGCTCTGCGTCCCACTCGAGCGCCGGCAGCGCCAGGATGGTCTCCCGCAGGTGGGCCCCCATGGTGTTGTTGGCCAGTAGCAGATCTTCCACCGGATAGATGTCGGACATGCCGGGCACCAGAATACGGCAGGCGTAGACCCCCAGGTGCTCGTAGTCGGCGATGTAGACCGGCTGCTCCAGCTCGTGGAAGATGCCGATCAGGTGGTCGAACTCCTCTTGCGAGGTGCCACGGAAGTCCCAGTCGGCAAACTCGAAGTCGGACTCTTCCTTGAACAGATCCCAGCTGATGAGGCCGGAGGAGTCGATGAAGTGGGTCTCCAGGTTGTGGTGATCCGCCACCTGCTCGTTGTCGAACGACGGCGGCACGAAGACGTCCAGATCCTTGAGGCTGCGCCCTTGCAGCAGTTCGGTGACGGTGCGTTCGAAGGCGACCTCGAAGCGCGGGTGGGCGCCGAAGGAGGCAAAGCAGGTGCCGTTGCTCGGGTTGAGCAGCACCACGCAGATGACCGGATAACGGCCGCCGAGGGAGGCATCGAAGCTGTAGATGGGGAAGCCTTCGGCCTCCAGCGCATCGATGGACGCCTTGATGCCGGGGTAACGGGCGATGACCTCGCCCGGGATCTGGGGCAGGCTGATGGCCTCGGCGATGATCTTGTTCTTCACGTGGCGCTCGAACACCTCCGACAGCCCCTGGGTGCGGGCTTCGGTGCGGGTGTTGCCGGCGCTCATGCCGTTGGAAACATACAGGTTGCCGACGATGTTCATCGGGATGTAGACGGTCTGGTGATCAGACTGGCGCTCGAAGGGCAGGGCGACGATGCCGCGCTCCTCGTTGCCGGATTGCAGGTCCACCAGCATGTCGGCGGTCACTTCCCCGTCCGGGTTGTAGAACTTGCGGGTGAAGGAGTCGAGCAGCCCGGCGGGCAGCTGATCCCCCTCGATGGGGAACCACTTCTCGTTCGGGTAGTGGACGAAGTCGCCATTGGCTACCTGCTCGCCCAGGTAGAAGTCGGCGAAGAAGTAGTTGGTGGAGAGACGCTCGAAATATTCGCCAAGGGCGGAGGCGAGCGCCGCCTTCTTGCTGGCACCCTTGCCGTTGGTGAAGCAGAGAGCGCACTCCTTGTCCCGGATGTGCACGGACCAGACGTTGGGCACGGGGTTGAGCCAGGAGGCCTCTTCGATATCAAACCCCAGGGCTTGCAGCTTGGTCTGGAAGCGTTCAATGGAATCTTCCAGCGCTGCGTCCTTGCCGGGAATAAAAGTGTGGTCGGTCATCACAATGTCCTGATTTTATGGGCTCATGTTTGGACGCAGATAATAGCATGAGTGACGGGGAAAGCGGCCAGGGCAATGGTGTGGGTTTGCCCAGGTCTGCATTGGAGGGGCGGGGTGTGGCAGTGGGGTCGGGTGGTGCGCTGCGGGGCGGCGATTTTTCATGGGAAAGAGGGTTGGGTCATCAGTTTTACTTAACACAATTAAGATAAAGTAAATTTTATTATGACCCTGTGCCCTTCATCATGGCGTCAACCGTTGGTGGGGGGAGGAAAAGAGGGGAACGCCCGTGCCCGTTCCGCCCCCCCGTCTTGATGAACCTTGACCAGGAGTGCTGAATGTTCCCGATGATCCCCCGTATCGACCCCGAGATAGCCAGGTTGGCGCCGGGCTTTTGTGCCCTCAGCATCGTGGTGGAAGCCGCCCCCGTGATTGACACTCTGGTGGGGGAGCGGGCCCTGGCCCGGGCATGTGCGGCCCTTGGCACCGACGAGGCCCCCTGGGCCCTTGAACATCTGGCCGCCTGGGATCAGGTATTCAAGGGGTTTGGCGCCAAGCCTGCCCGCACGCCCTGCTCGGCCCAGGCACTGCGCAAGCGGGTGCTGCGCGATGGCGTCTTGCCCGCCATCGATCCCGTGGTCGATCTCTACAACGCCATCAGCATCGAGTATGCCATTCCCGTGGGCGGGGAGGATCTGGCGGCCTATGTGGGAGCGCCGCGCCTGGTGATTGCCGATGGCAGCGAATGCTTTGACACCCTCAAAGAAGGGCTGCCAACCCAGGAGGCACCGGCTCCCGGAGAGGTGGTGTGGCGGGACGATCTCGGCGTCACCTGTCGCCGCTGGAACTGGCGCCAGGGGATCCGCACTCGCCTGAGCCTCTCTTCCCCCCGGATGTGGTTCATTCTGGAGTGTCTGCCGCCGATGCCGCGCACGGCCTTGTGGGAGGCCGGCGACAGGCTGATTGCCGGTCTTACGCAGATGATGCCTGGGGCCCGCATCGAGCAGACGCTGGTGGAGTGATTGAAGGAGCAGACGAAAAGATAAAAGGAGGCGCCTCATGCTCGCCCGGGCGGTCATGGGGAGGATCTTGCTCGCCATGCCACGTCTGTGCCGCCCGCCTTTACCCACCGCCTGCGAACACATCAGCAAGCAGAGGAACACGGCAACACGCCGGGCTGACATCGTCCCCTGGAGCTTGCCACGTCGGGGCCGGTGTACCCGGCCCTTTCAGCGCGCCTAACCGATGAATTTCAGACCCAGGATCCCGCCGATGATCAGCAGCAGGCAGAGCACCCGGGCCAGGGTGGCCGGTTCGTTGAACAGCCAGATCCCCATCAGCACGGTGCCGACCGCGCCGATGCCGGTCCAGACTGCGTAGGCGGTACCAAGGGGCAACTGTTTGACCGCCATGGCGAGCAGCAGCACGCTCACGGCCATGGCGATCAGGGTCAGCAGGGTGGGGAGGGGACGGCTGAAACCGTCGGTGTACTTGAGGCCGATGGCCCAGGCGACCTCGAACAGGCCGGCCAACAGCAATAGCAACCACGACATAAAGCAGATTCCGCAGGAAGCAGGGTCGTCCCTGCGTATCAGGAGGCCTCGGGGCCGTCCCCGAGGGGCAGCGGGGCTGCCGGTCGGTCTCAATGATGCCCCAACTGGAGGCAGGATGCCAACCGGCTGCCCGCAGGTCGGCCAGGCCGACGGATATTGCAGCGAATGGCACAGAATATTGCGCAATTCGACTTGCGCCCGCCGTCACAATCCGTAATGTGGACAGACGCATTTTTTGCAACTCATATATTGTGAATCCCTTGTAAACGGCTGGCGCCAAGGCAGGGGTCACGGGTACCACACACGATTTCTATAAGCAGCTATCCAGGGTAGGACATTATGAAAAAAGTAGGTTTGGTCGGTTGGCGTGGCATGGTGGGTTCGGTCTTGATGAGCCGGATGCAGGAAGAGAAGGATTTTGCCCGCATTCAACCCACCTTCTTCACCACCTCCCAGGCCGGTGAGGCCGCCCCCAATTTTGGTGTCGATGCCGGCACCTTGCAGGACGCCTTCGATCTCGAGGCGCTGGCCGCACAGGACGTCATCATCACCGCCCAGGGCGGCGACTACACCAAGGATGTCTATCCGCGCCTGAAAGCCGCCGGCTGGCAGGGCTACTGGATTGACGCCGCCTCCTCCCTGCGCATGGAGAAGGACGCGGTTATCATCCTGGATCCGGTCAACGGCGACGTCATCGAGGATGCCCTGAACAACGGCATCAAGACCTTCGTTGGCGGCAACTGCACCGTCAGCCTGATGCTGCTGGCCCTGGGTGGCCTGTTCAAGGCCGATCTGGTGGAGTGGGTGAGCGTGGCCACCTATCAGGCGGCCTCCGGTGGTGGTGCCCGCCACATGCGCGAGCTGGTCACCCAGATGGGCATGCTGCGGGATGAAGTGGCGGTGGAGCTGGCGGATCCCGCCTCCGCCATCCTCGACATCGAGCGCAAGATCACCGAGAAGACCCGCTCCGGCACCCTGCCGGTGGACAACTTCGGTGTGCCGCTGGCCGGTGGCCTCATCCCCTGGATCGACACCAAGCTCGACAACGGCCAGAGCCGTGAAGAGTGGAAAGGCCAGGCCGAGACCAACAAGATCCTGGGTATCGAAAACGCCGCCATTCCGGTGGATGGTCTGTGCGTGCGCATCGGCGCCCTGCGCTGCCACAGCCAGGCCTTCACCATCAAGCTGAAAAAAGACGTGCCGCTGGCCGAAATCGAATCCCTGCTGGCTGCCCACAACGACTGGGTCAAGGTGATCCCCAACGATCGAGACATCACCGCCCGCGAGCTGACCCCGGCCGCCGTCACCGGCACCCTCAGCATCCCGGTGGGTCGTCTGCGCAAGCTCAACATGGGCCCGGAGTACCTGGCCGCCTTCACCGTGGGTGACCAGCTGCTGTGGGGCGCCGCCGAGCCGCTGCGCCGTATGCTCAACATCCTGCTGGCCCGCTGAGGTAGCGGCAGCAGGGAACAGGGAAGGCTTGGCCTTTCTTGTTCCCCTCTTCGTGCCTGTCCATAAAAAAGCGGCATCCCTTGGGATGCCGCTTTTTAATTTATCCAGTTTGACTCTTAGATGTTCTGTGCTTCGTTTGGCACGATGACAGAGGCATGATTTCCTTTCGGCCCCTGCTGCAGTTCAAAGTTGACTGCCTGACCTGCTTTCAAGGTCTTGTAACCTTCCATTTGAATCGTGGAGTAGTGAGCGAAGATGTCTTCACCACCGCCTTCCGGACAGATAAACCCAAATCCTTTTGCGTTGTTGAACCACTTGACTGTTCCGGTTGCCATACATCTACATCCTTTTATTGATTACCCTGAAGTCGTTGAGTAACCTGCGCCAGCCTTATATAACTAGGGCATGACCCCGTAGCAGACGGGCGCCGATTAGCAAGTAACCAATCTAGTCCAACTTTTAAGCGAGTCAAGAAGTTGTTAACAACCGATGTGATCTGGTTAACAAGTCTATTGACAATCTTGAGCGACACGGTAGTAATCTAGAGGTACCAAAGCGCAACTATGAGCAAGCAGAAAGAACTCTTTGCTAACGAAGAGATTGCAGAGGCAGAGAAAACGACGCTGCAACCGCCACCCATGTACAAGGTCGTCCTGAACAACGACGACTACACACCGATGGAGTTCGTGGTGGAGGTGCTGCAAAGGTTCTTTGGTATGGATCTGGAGAAGGCCACTCAGGTGATGCTGAGCGTGCATTATAGTGGTAAGGGAGTCTGCGGCACATTTACCGCCGAGATTGCCGAGACCAAAGTGGTCCAGGTCAACACCTATTCACGTAACAACGAACATCCACTGCTATGTACCATGGAAAAGGCTTGAATCTGATGACTTGATGGCGATAACGACACCGCATTGTTGTTGTACTGAGGGGAGGTGCCTATGTTGAACAAAGATCTAGAAAAGACGCTGAACGAGGCTTTCAAGCTGGCCCGTGACGAGCGCCACGAATTCATGACCGTCGAGCACCTGTTGTTGGCCCTGCTGGATAACAGCTCAGCCCATGAGGCGCTGAGTTCATGTGGTGCGGATGTGGAACAGATGCGCAAAGAGATCCGCGCCTTCATCAATCAAACGACCCCGCTCATCCCCCGTGACGACGAAGACAGGGAAACCCAGCCGACGCTGGGCTTCCAGCGCGTGCTGCAACGTGCCGTCTTCCATGTCCAGTCGTCCGGCAATACCGAGGTGAGCGGTGCCAATGTCCTGGTCGCCATCTTCAGCGAACAAGAGTCCCAGGCCGCCTACTTCCTGAAAAAAGCCGAAATAAGCCGCCTGGATGTGGTGAACTTCCTGTCCCACGGGGTGCGCAAGGACAACAAGCCCGAGAGTGGTGGCAACAATGCGGAATCTGATGACGAGGTATCCTCTGCCCAGATAGAAAGCTTTGCCACCAACCTCAACCAGCTGGTGCTGGAGGGGCGCATCGATCCGCTCATCGGCCGTGATCAGGAGCTCAATCGCACCATTCAGGTATTGTGCCGCCGCCGCAAGAACAACCCCTTGCTGGTCGGGGAAGCCGGCGTGGGCAAGACCGCCATCGCCGAAGGGCTTGCCTACCGTATCGTCAAGGGGGATGTGCCCGAGGTGATTGCGGGTAGCACCATCTACTCCCTGGACATGGGCTCCCTGCTGGCGGGCACCAAGTATCGTGGTGACTTCGAGAAGCGCCTCAAGGTGCTGCTCAAGCAGATTGAACGTCAGGAGGGGGCCATCCTCTTCATCGACGAGATCCACACCATCATTGGCGCTGGTGCGGCTTCCGGTGGCCAGCTGGATGCGGCCAACCTCATCAAGCCGCTGCTCTCCAATGGTTTGCTGCGCTGCGTGGGCTCCACCACCTACCAGGAATATGCCCAGATCTTCGAGAAGGACAGGGCCCTTGCTCGCCGCTTCCAGAAGATCGACATCGTCGAACCCACAGTAGACGACACCACTCGCATTCTGATGGGACTCAAGAGCCGTTATGAGTCTCACCATGGCGTGCGTTACACCGTCAAGGCGATCCGGGCGGCGGTGGAGCTCTCCGCCAAGTACATCAATGATCGCCATCTGCCTGACAAGGCCATCGACGTCATCGACGAAGCGGGGGCAGGGCAACGCCTCTTGCCCGTCAGCAAGCGCAAGAAGGTGATCAATGTGCCGGAAATCGAAGCCATTGTTGCCAAGATTGCCCGTATTCCCGAGAAATCTGTCTCCTCCTCCGACAAGGAAGTGCTGAAGAACCTGGAGCGTAATCTCAAGATGGTGGTGTTCGGGCAGGACAAGGCCATCGAGGTGCTGACCGATGCCATTCGGTTGTCACGTTCAGGGCTTGGCAACGAACGTCGACCTGTGGGCTGCTTCCTGTTTGCCGGCCCGACCGGGGTGGGCAAGACCGAAGTGACCCAGCAACTGGGCAAGGCGCTCGGGGTCGAGGTATTGCGATTTGACATGTCGGAATACATGGAACGCCATACCGTGTCCCGGTTGATCGGGGCTCCTCCCGGTTACGTGGGATTCGAGCAGGGAGGGCTGTTGACCGACTCCGTCCTCAAGCATCCGCACTCCGTCGTGCTGCTTGACGAGATCGAGAAGGCGCACCCGGATGTCTTCAACCTGCTGCTGCAGGTGATGGACAACGGTACCCTGACGGACAACAACGGGCGCAAGGCAGATTTTCGCAATGTGATCCTGGTGATGACCACCAACGCAGGGGTTCAGGAGACCCAGCGCAAGTCCATCGGTTTCCAGCAGCAGGACATGAGCCACGATGCCATGGCGGTGATCAACAAGACGTTCAGTCCGGAGTTCCGCAACCGGCTCGATCACACCATCTGGTTCAACCATCTCGACATGAGAGTGATCCATCAGGTGGTCGACAAGTTCATCGTCGAGTTGCAGGTTCAGCTGGATGCCAAGGGCGTTTCACTGGAGGTGTCTGAAGAGGCGCGCCACTGGTTGGCAGAGAAAGGGTATGACAGGGCAATGGGGGCAAGACCCATGGGCCGGGTCATTCAGGAGCACCTCAAGAAGCCCCTGGCCAACGAGATCCTGTTCGGTTCCCTGGTCGATGGCGGCATCGTGAAGGTCGAGCTGGTGAACAACAGCCTCAGCTTTGATTTTCAGGTCAACGTTGAAGCTGTCTCTCACTGACTGTGAGCAAGGCCGGAAATGACAAAAAACCCCAACCGAGAGGCTGGGGTTTTTTGCTGAATTCCTGGCTTAGCGAGAGCGGAAAACAATACGTCCCTTGGAGAGATCGTACGGAGTCAGAGCCACCGTTACTTTGTCCCCAGTCAGGATACGGATGTAGTTTTTGCGCATCTTGCCGGAAATATGAGCGATAACCACGTGACCATTTTCCAGTTCCACACGGAACATGGTATTGGGCAAGGTTTCGAGAATGGTACCCTGCATCTCAATACTGTCTTCTTTAGCCATTGAATCCTCTTGATAAGCCACAACAAAAAACCGCTGGATCATGCCGGATTTAAGGCTATGTGTAAAGTTTACTCGGGCTTGGTGTCGATTTTTTTCCATTCGCCCTGTACCAGCAGCTCATGGGGCAGGTATTGGCGCTTGTAATTCATCTTGCGGCACTCCTCCACCAGATACCCCAGATAGAGCCACTGACGACCGGTACGTCTGGCCAGTTCCAACTGGCTCAGGATGGCGAAGGTGCCGAGCGACCGGTCGGCATAGTCGGGGTCGAAGAAGGTGTACATGGCGCTCAGAGAGTGGGGAAGCAGGTCCGTGGTGGCCACGCCGATGAGGCGTCCCTCCTTGCGCATCTCCAGATAGAGGGGGGGCATCCAGTCGCAGTGCAGGAACCCCTTGTATTGGGTCCGGCTCGGTGGATACATGCTGCCATCCCTATGGCGCTCACGGATATAGCGTTCATAGAGCTGGTAATACTCGGGCTTGTCGTCATAGCTCAGCACGAGTTCGAGATCTCGGTTCAACTGGCGGATGCGTTTCTGCCCACGGCTCGGGGTGAAGCGTTCACTGTGTATGCGCAAGGATTGGCAGGCGCTGCAGGCGGGGCAGTGAGGACGATAGATGTCGTTGCCACTGCGCCGGAATCCTGCCGTCAGCAGCCGTTCGTACCCGGCGGCGTTGAGCAATTCATGGTCCATCAGGACCAGCAACTGCTCCTGCTCGTGACCGAGGTAGCTGCACGGGTGCCTGGGGGTCAGCCCGACCTTGAGGATCACTTCTTCACTCATAGGCTGATTCTCCTCGGTTGCCAGCATCCCTCTTGCAACGGTTGCCGGGTCAGGGTGGCCAGGGTGGTCAGAAAGCGCTGCCTTGGCCACTCCTGGACGCCCAGCGTGGCCAGAAAGTCGTTTTGCATCTGGCAGTCGATGAGGGCACCGCCGTGCCCTGCAAAGTGGCGACAGAGGGCCACCATGGCCAGTTTGGCGCCATTGTCGATGCGGCTGAACATGGATTCACCACAAAAGAGTCGACCCAGGGAGAGACCATAGAGGCCTGCCTGCAACTGATCATCCTGCCAGACCTCGATGGAGTGGGCATGACCGAGGCGATGAAGGCGCCGATAGGCGTCGATCATGGGGGCACTTATCCAGGTGCCGCTGGCGGTGCGACGGGGGGCGGCGCAGGCTGCAATGACGTCATCAAAGGCGCGATTGATGTAAATCTCGAAGGGGGTGCGGCGCAAACACTTCTGCAGGCTGCGGCCGATGTGGAGTTCCTCGGGCACGATGACTCCCCTGGGATCCGGTGACCACCACAGCAGTGGCTGATGGGGTTCATTCCACGGAAAGATCCCGCTGTGGTAAGCTGCCAGCAATCGAGTGGGGGAGAGATCTCCCCCAATCGCGAGCAGCCCGTTGGGCTCTTCCAGCGCATGGCTGGGGGAGGGAAACCAGCACAGCTCATCATCCAGTTCGGTAAGATAGCGAGACATAAGGCAGAGGTTCATAGATGAAGGCCATTATCCTGATAGTATCCAGCTTGCTTGGCTTTGTCACGGCACCGGCCTGGAGTGCGGTGTATGAACGCAACACGGCGCGTCCGGTGGAGCAGGTGGTCTTCGGCCAGGTGGATGCGGTGCGCAACATCACCCAGCGCCAGATGGTGGAATCAGAGCATTCCGGCTGGAAAACGCTGGGAGGGGCCGTGCTTGGCGGGCTGCTCGGCAACCAGTTTGGCGGTGGGCACGGGCGGGAGATTGCCACTGCGGTCGGGGCACTGGCGGGAGCGGCGGCGGTGCAGCAGTTTCAGTCAGGGGGCAGCGTGGTGGAGAACAAGCTGGTGGAGCTGCTGATCCGCAACGAGCAGAATGGGCTCATCAACGTGATCCAGGATTACGATCCGGCCATGGTCTTTGCGCAGGGCGACAAGGTACGCATCCTCTATTTCAACGATGGAGTGCGGGTCGACAAGACCTATTGAACGGTGAAGAAGGGATTGACCCGGCGGCCGCCACACAGGGGCGCCGGGCGGTACTACACGGAGTGCCTCTGCTGATGCTTGCTCAGACGTCCTGACAGACTATCTTGTCTCGCCCGGTATTCTTTGCCTGATACAACTGGCGATCTGCCTCGCTCAGCGCCTCGTCCATGGAGAGCCGCCCGACATTGATGACGCCGAAACTGGCGCGTACAAAGAGCGATATCTCCCGCGACAGCGGTTGCTGACGCATTTGCAGACGAAGCCCTTCCAGTCGCTTGAGCAGCACGGGAACGGGGCAGTGGGGCACCATCAGGGCAAATTCTTCACCACCGAATCGGGCTATCATGGCATCCGGGAAGAACTGGGTGAGCAGCCTGGCCAGATGACAGAGCAGCTGATCGCCGATGGCGTGCCCCCAGTGATCATTGACCTGCTTGAAGTGATCCACATCGAGCACGCACAGGGAGAGCTGCGCCTGATGGCGCTGATGCTCCTCGAACCACTTTTGACCCTCGTTGAACCAGTAGCGTCTGTTGTAAAGCCCGGTCAGGTAGTCTCGGTTGGCCGATTCCTGGATATTGTTGAACTGCTCAAGGGCCTCCAGGTTGTGGCTGACTCGGCACTGCAGCTCCTCGGGTTCAAAGGGCTGATTGAGAAAATCATTCGCCCCTTGCTTGAGGTAGCGTGCCGAGAGGCCGTGTTTGTCCGACACCGAGATGCCGATGATGGCGAGCTGCTGCTTGCTGTAGCGCTCGCGCAGCATTCGCACCAAGCTGATGCCGTCGATCTCCGGCATGTAGTAGTCCACCAGCATCAGGCGAATGGCGGGGTGCTGCTCGAGCTGCGCCAGCGCATCGCGGGCTGAATTGGCCTCGTGCACCTGCAATAACTGCTTGCGCAACTGGGCCGCGGTACGGTGACGGGAGGTGCGTGAATCGTCGACCACCAATACTTCGATGGCCTGGTTGAGGTAGAGGCGGTGCACCAGACCGACGGCATATTGCAGGGAGTGACGTGAATCCTTCATCACATAGTCCAGCACCCCGGCCTCCAGCCAGGCTTCCCGCTTCTCTTCACTGATGTCGGCCGTCAGGATCACCACCGGCAGCCCACGCTCCCTCAGCACATTGACAGCCTCTCCGCCGGGGGCGTCCGGCAGGGTGAGATCCACCAGGGCGACCACATAATCTTCCCCATGGCAATCGCGAGCCCCTTCAAGGGTATCGAAGGCGTCGATTTCCAGTCCGGTCTGTTGCGCAATGGCCTGGGTCAGCATGCGGCGTACCGTCAGGCTGTCTTCCACTATCATTATTTTTCGTTTCATCCTGCTCCTTGCAATAAAAAAGGGCATGCCAACTGGCATGCCCTTTATATCCTTCCGATTATTGTGCGTCCAGATATCGCTCTGCATCGAGGGCGGCCATGCAGCCGGTTCCTGCGGAGGTGATCGCCTGGCGGTAGACGTGATCGGCCACGTCGCCGGCGGCGAACACGCCCGGGATACTGGTCTGGGTTGCGAACCCTTCCAGTCCGCCACGCACTTTCAGATAGCCGTTTTCCATCGCCAGCTGCCCTTCGAAGATCTGGGTGTTGGGCTGGTGACCGATGGCGATGAAGACCCCCATCAGCGGCAGCTCGGAGGTGGTGTCATCCCGGGTGCTGCGCAGGCGCACGCCGGTGACGCCCATGTCGTCACCCAGTACTTCGTCCAGGGTCTGATGGGTGTGCAGGACGATATTGCCGCTCTCGACCTTGTCGTTGAGGCGCTTGATCAGGATCTTCTCGGCGCGGAACTCGTCGCGGCGATGAATGAGGTGCACCTTCTTGGCGATGTTGGCCAGATAGAGTGCCTCTTCCACGGCGGTGTTGCCGCCGCCGACCACGGCCACTTCCTGATTGCGGTAGAAGAAGCCGTCACAGGTGGCGCAGGCGGAGACGCCGCGGCCCTTGAAGGCCTCTTCGGAGGGCAGACCCAGATATTTGGCGGAGGCGCCGGTGGCGAGGATCAGCGCATCGCAGGTGTATTCACTGTTGTCGCCCTTGAGGCGGAAGGGACGCTCGGTCAGCGTCACTTCATTGATGTGATCAAAGAGGATGCGGGTATCGAACTTCTCTGCATGCTCTTTCATGCGCTCCATCAGGGCCGGGCCGGTCAGCCCTTCCGCGTCCCCTGGCCAGTTTTCCACTTCGGTGGTGGTGGTCAGCTGACCACCTTGCTGCATGCCGGTGATGAGCAGGGGATTGAGGTTGGCGCGAGCGGCATAGACGGCCGCAGTGTAACCTGCCGGACCGGATCCCAGGATCAGCAGTTTGCTGTGAGTGACTTGGCTCATGATGTGATTTCCGAGACGTGATGAGTTTGCGCGATTGTAGGTAATTCGTGATCCGTGGTCAAAGGCCAGCGCATCGATTGGGGCAATCGCCAACAAGAGGGGTGAGCCGGGGATGGCAGGCATAAAAAAACCGCCCATCGCGGGCGGATTTTCACTCATCTACCTCCCTTTGCAGGGACGCGATCAGTTCAGCAGGGTCAGGGGATCCGTGTAAGCCAGGTTGTGGGCCACGGCAACCTCCTTGCAGGTGATTTTGCCCGCCATCACGTTCAGGCCGTGCAACAGGTGGGGATCGGCGAGCAGAGCGTTGCGATAGCCCTGTTCGGCCAGCTTGATGATGAAGGGGAGGGTGGCGTTGTTCAGGGCCACGGTGGAGGTCCGCGCCACGGCACCCGGCATGTTGGCCACGCAGTAGTGCACCACCTCGTCGACGATGAAGGTGGGATCTTCATGGGTGGTGGCATGGGAGGTCTCGACACAGCCGCCCTGATCGATGGCCACGTCCACGATGGCCGCACCGGGTTTCATGCGAGCAATGTGGTCACGGCTGACAAGTTTTGGCGCAGTGGCGCCAGGCACCAGCACGCCGCCGATGACCAGGTCCGCCGCCAGCAGATGGCGCTCCAGGGTCTCGCGGTTGGAGTAGACCACCTTGGCAGCCCCTTGGAACTCGCTGTCGAGACGGCGCAGGGTATCGACGTTGTTGTCGAGGATGGTGACGTCGGCACGCAGGCCGACGGCCATGCGGGCTGCGTTGGAGCCCACCACACCACCACCGATGATCACCACCTTGGCCGGTTCTACACCGGGCACACCACCGAGCAGCACGCCGCTGCCGCCACGGGATTTCTCCAGTGCCTGGGCACCGGCCTGAATAGACATGCGTCCAGCCACTTCCGACATGGGGGCCAGCAGGGGCAGACCGCCACGACCGTCCGTGACGGTTTCATAGGCGATGCAGACGGCACCACTGTCGATGAGATCCTGGGTCTGGGCCAGGTCCGGCGCCAGGTGCAGATAGGTAAAGAGGGTCTGGCCAGGACGCAGCATGGCCCGTTCCACTGCCTGGGGTTCCTTGACCTTGACGATCATCTCCGCCTTGGCGAAAACTTCGGCAGCGGAGGCCAGGATCTCGGCTCCGGCAGCCAGATAATCTGCGTCACTGAACCCAATGCCATTTCCTGCGCCGCTTTGGACGAAAACAGTATGGTTTCGTGCTGTCAGTTCACGTACACTGGCCGGAACCATGCCTACGCGATATTCATGGTTTTTTATTTCCTTAGGTACACCGATAATCATGCTATCCCTCGTCTATCGATTGGTGGTTTATGTTGCCTAGATGTTAAGCGACATTTGCGCCTAGTATATTCAGGTATTGACAGGATTTGTGACCATTATTATAAAATGACTGGTGATTCTTACCAAAAAATAGCCAAAGGATGGAATTAAATGATGGAAGCTAAGAGTCGGCTAAAGGATTTGGACAGGATTGACCGCAACATTCTGAATGAACTGCAAAAGGATGGCAGGATTTCGAACGTTGAGTTGTCCAAACGAGTTGGCCTGAGTCCCACACCGTGTCTGGAACGGGTTCGTCGCCTGGAGCGACAAGGGTATATCGAAGGATATGCCGCCATTCTGAACCCTCATTATCTGGACGCGTCTCTGCTGGTGTTCGTGGAAATTACCCTCAATCGTGGCGCCCCCGATGTGTTCGAGCAGTTCAACAAGGCTGTTCAGGTGCTCGAAGAGATCCAGGAGTGCCATCTGGTGTCCGGTGATTTCGACTATCTGCTCAAGACCCGCGTCAGCGACATGTCCGCTTACCGCCGCCTGCTGGGTGAAACCCTGCTGCGTCTGCCGGGCGTCAACGACACCCGCACCTACGTGGTGATGGAAGAGGTCAAACAGAGCAGTCGTCTGGTGATCAGCACCCGATAAGCGGGGTTGTGCTGTGACTTGCAAGTTCCATGACGAGTCACGATAGTCAGAAACGAGCGGCCGGTCCGCTCGTTTCTTCTTATAGAGAGTTTCAGGCCCGCCCTCAGGCACTGGCTGACAATCGGTGGGCTTTTCAGGGATACTAGGCCCCCTATCCCCGCATTCATGTTTTCACAAAGGAGCCGGAGTTTGGCCGATAAAAAGCTGTTTACTCCTTTATCAGGTACACAACGGATCTTCGAGGCCGTCTTGATCGCCATCACCCTGATGGCTGCCTATCTTTTGCTTGCCCTGCTGACCTACCATCCCGCCGATCCCGGCTGGTCGCAAACCTCCTGGCAAGGGGAGGTGAAAAACCTCGCGGGCAGCGCCGGTGCCTGGCTCGCCGACATCACCATGTTTACCTTCGGGGCCTTCTCCTATCTGGTGCCCCCTCTGGTGGTGCTGCTTGGCTGGAGCCTGTTCTGGCGCCCGAGCAAGCTGCTGGAAGTGGATTACCTCACTCTGTCGGTACGGATCATCGGCTTCGTGCTGACGGTGCTTGGCATGTCCGCCATCGCCAGCATGAACTTCAACGACTTGCAGAACTTTTCCGCCGGCGGCCTGGTGGGGGATGTGATCGCCTCCGCCGTGGTGCCGCTGTTTGGCGGCGTGGGGGCCAACCTGATGCTGCTCTGCTTCGTGGCGACCGGCATCACCCTCTTTACCGGCTGGTCCTGGCTCACCATCGTCGAGCGCATCGGTGCCGCCTGCACCGGCTCAGTCAGCGCCATCTACCATTTCCCCACCACTCTTGGCCGCTGGCTCACCGGTGGCTGGCGTCAGCCCCGCTATGAGGGGCCGGATCCCCTGCTGGAAGGGGGCGTGGGAAGCTTCGATCAGGAAGAGGATGACGAAGACCCCCACGGCAGCTGGACACGCAACCCCAAGGCGAAGAATCGCGCTCAAAAGACAAAAGCTGACGAATGGCTGCCGGAGCTTGACGAAGACACCTTCCAGTTCGATCCGCAGTTTGACGACGAAGAGGACGAGGCTCCGGCGCCTGCCGCCAAGGGCAAGCGCGTGGCCAATGGCCGTCCGCGTCCTGCCGTGCGCCAGGAAGAAGATGACCTCGACTTGCCCTGGGCGGAGGGGGATGACGAACCCGATGCTCCCGTTGCCGCTGCGCCGGTGAAAGCCAAGCGCCGTCCCCAGCCCGGTCTGGCCCCTTTGCCGAGCATCGATCTGTTGGACAGGCCGCCCGCCAAGACCCAGATGATGAGCAAGGACGAGCTGGAGCGCATGGGCCGGCTGGTGGAGGCGAAGCTCGCCGATTACAACGTGCAGGCCAAGGTGGTGGGCGTCTATCCGGGTCCCGTCATTACCCGCTTCGAGCTGGACCTGGCGCCGGGCATGAAGGCGAGCAAGATCACCAATCTTTCCCGGGATCTCGCCCGTTCTCTCTCTGCCAGCAGCGTGCGGGTGGTGGAAGTGATCCCGGGCAAGACGTTCGTCGGGATCGAGCTGCCCAACCGGGTACGCCAGACCGTCTACCTGCGGGAAACCCTCGACTGCGAGGCGTTCGCGGCCAGCCGCAATCCGCTCACCATGGGGCTGGGTCAGGACATCGCGGGGGAACCCGTGGTGGTGAACCTCGCCAAGATGCCCCACCTGCTGGTGGCGGGTACCACGGGCTCGGGCAAGTCGGTGGGGGTGAACACCATGATCATCTCCATGCTCTACAAATCCTCCCCCGAGGATCTGCGCTTCATCATGATCGACCCCAAGATGCTGGAGCTCTCGGTCTATGAAGGCATTCCGCATCTGCTGACCGAGGTGGTCACCGACATGAAGGATGCCGCCAACGCCCTGCGCTGGTGCGTAGGCGAGATGGAGCGTCGTTACAAGCTGATGTCCGCGGTCGGGGTGCGCAACCTCAAGGGGTACAACGACAAGGTGCTGGCCGCCATCGAGGTGGGGGATCCCCTGGTCGACCCCCTGTGGCGCCCGGGCGACTCCATGGATCAGATGCCGCCGGAGCTGGAAAAACTGCCCCACATCGTGGTGGTGGTGGACGAGTTCGCCGACATGATGATGATCGTCGGCAAGAAGGTGGAGGAGCTTATCGCCCGTATCGCCCAGAAGGCGCGGGCGGCCGGTATTCACCTTATCCTCGCGACCCAGCGTCCGTCGGTGGATGTCATTACCGGTCTCATCAAGGCCAACATCCCGACCCGTATCTCCTTCCAGGTGTCGAGCAAGATTGATTCCCGCACCATCCTGGACCAGGGGGGCGCCGAATCCCTGCTCGGCATGGGTGACATGCTCTACATGCCTGCCGGCACCTCCAACCCCACCCGTGTCCACGGTGCCTTCGTCGATGACCACGAGGTACACAAGGTGGTGGCGGACTGGAAACTGCGTGGTGAGCCGGATTACATCGACGAGATCCTCTCCGGTGAGTCGGACGGCGAGGGCGGCGGTGGCGACTTCGGCGGGGGCGGCGATGAAGAGCTCGATCCCCTGTTCGACGAGGCGGTGGCCTTCGTGGTGGAATCCCGTCGTGGCTCCACCTCCAGCGTCCAGCGCAAGTTCAAGATCGGTTACAACCGGGCGGCCCGTCTCATCGAGCAGATGGAAAACCAGGGCATCGTCAGTGCCCCGGGTGGCAACGGCCAGCGCGACGTGCTGGCACCGCCGCCGGTCCGTGACTAAGCCTCACATCATCCTGGCCATGCCCTCTGCGGGCGTGGCCTTTTATCGAGAACCTCCCTATGAAGAGCCTGATGAAAAAACAACTGTTGATGGGTTCCATTCTGCTGGTCGCCAGCAGCCAGGTGTGGGCCGATGCGGCCAGCGATCTCAAGGAGAAGCTCTCCTCTGTCAATGTCTTCTCCGCGACGTTTGCCCAGACCGTCTATGACAGCAAGGGCAAGGAGCTGCAAAAGGCGAGCGGCTCCCTGCTGGTGCAGCGGCCCAACCGCTTCAACTGGCACACTACCTCCCCGGACGAGAGCCTGATCGTGGCCGATGGCAAGGATGTGTGGGTGTATGATCCCTTCGTCGAGCAGGTCACCGCCCTCAAGATGAAGGATGCGGTGCTCAACACCCCCTTCGTGCTCATCGCGGGCAACGACAACAGCCTCTGGAAGAACTATGACGTGACCCAGGAAGGGGATGTCTATACCGTCACCAGCCGCAACAAGGACGAGCTGATCGCCTCCTTTCGCATCACCTTCGACCGTCAGAACAACATCAGTCGCTTCGATGTGAAAGAGGCCCAGGGCCAGTGGAGCGAGTTCACCCTGAGCAGCTTCAACCGCAAACCGGTGCTCAAGGGCAACGAATTTGTCTTCAAGATCCCGAAGGGGGTCGAGCTGGACGACCAGCGCTGATGAGCCAGCCGTTACCGGCGTTATCGTCTGACCGGGCGTTGTTTATGACCGGTCAGATGCAAGGTCAATGCAGATGAGCAATTTATCCCTGGATTTCTCCTCGGACTTTCGTCCGCTGGCGGCCCGGATGCGGCCGCAAACCCTCGAGCAGTACATCGGCCAGCAGCATATTCTGGGGCCGGACAAGCCCCTGCGAAAAGCGATCCTGGCGGGGCACTGCCACTCCATGATCCTCTGGGGGCCCCCCGGCACCGGCAAGACCACGCTGGCAGAACTGGTTGCCCACTACTGCCAGGCGGAGGTGGAGCGGCTCTCGGCGGTCACCTCCGGCATCAAGGAGATCCGCGCGGCCCTCGACAAGGCGAAGGAGAACGGCTGGCGCGGGGTGCGTACCATCCTGTTCGTGGATGAAGTCCACCGCTTCAACAAGAGCCAGCAGGATGTCTTCCTGCCCCACATCGAAGACGGCACCATCACCTTCATCGGCGCTACCACCGAGAACCCCTCGTTCGAGCTCAACAATGCGCTGCTCTCCCGAGCCCGGGTCTATCTGCTCAAGAGGCTGGAGGAGCAGGACATCCTCGCCATGATCGATCAGGCGATGCAGGATGCTCGCGGGCTCAATGATCCGGCGCTGACCTTCGCCCCCGGGGTGAAGGAGGCGCTGGCCAAGGCGGTGGATGGGGACGGGCGCAAGTCTCTGAACTATCTGGAGCTCCTGGCCGACATGGCCGAGGCCGACAGCTCAGGGGCGCGAGTGATCGACAGTACCCTGCTCGCCGCCGTGGTGGGGGAGCACGTGGCCCGTTTCGACAAGGGCGGCGATCACTTTTACGACCTCATCTCGGCGGTGCACAAGTCCATTCGCGGCTCGGCACCGGATGCGGCCCTCTACTGGTATGCCCGCATGGTGAGCGCCGGCTGCGATCCCCTCTACATCGCCCGCCGCTTGCTGGCGATTGCCTCGGAAGACGTGGGCAACGCCGATCCCCGTGCCATGCAGGTGGCGCTCTCGGCCTGGGACTGCTTCCATCGCATCGGCCCGGCGGAAGGGGAGCGGGCCATCGCCCAGGCCATCGTCTACCTCGCCTGCGCCCCCAAGAGCAATGCGGTCTACACCGCCTGGAAGGCGGCGCTTCACGACGCCAAGAACCTGCCGGACTTCGAGGTGCCACCGCACCTTCGCAATGCACCGACCAAGCTGATGAGCGAGCTGGGCTACGGCGCCGAATATCGCTACGCCCACGACGAGCCGGGGGCCTATGCCGCCGGCGAGCAGTACTTCCCCCCGGAGCTTGCCGGCAAGCAGTACTATCAACCCACCGAGCGGGGGCTTGAGAAGCAGATAGCCCAGAAGCTCGACTATCTGCACGAGCTGGACAAGCAGAGCCCGCGCAAGCGATAGGAAAGACCTTCAAGCCCCTTGCCCGGAAAGCGCACGGCAAAGGCATCAGGGGAGGGGGGCCCGGCAAAAACGGGCGTAATAGTCCCTGTTCGGGCGGGGGGGCGGTCTGCTACACTGCCCGTCTGACCCCGGTTGTCTTGGCCTTGCACCATCTTCTTGATTTCGAAGGCCCGATTCCGAAGGCAAAGGGGTGCGCCAACCGATGTTAACTTCCGGATCTGTTTCCCAACCCGGTCACGATGACCCGGGCCCAGATCCCATTAAAAAAAGTAGGTAAACCATGCTGGATCCCAAATATCTGCGCAGCGACATCACCGAAGCTGCCGCTCGTCTGGCGACACGTGGCTACGTTCTGGACGTAGCGGCGGTCAATGTTCTGGAAGAGAAACGCAAGGATCTGCAGTCCCGCACCCAGGAGCTGCAGGCCGAGCGCAACGCCCGCTCCAAGTCCATCGGTGAGGCTGCCCGTCGTGGTGAAGATGTTGCCCCCCTCAAGGCCGAGGTGACCAAGATCAACGACGAGCTCGAGACCAGCAAGGTCGAGCTGGAGGCCCTGCTGGCCCAGCTCAAGGGGATCGCCGACGCCATCCCCAACCTGCCGAGCGAGACCGCCCCGGTGGGCCGTGACGAGAACGACAACGTGGAGGTCCGCCGCTGGGGTACCCCGCGTGAGTTCGATTTCCCGGTACGCGATCACATCGATCTGGGTGAGGCGGCCAAGGGGGTCGACTTCAAGAACGGCGTCAAGCTCTCCGGCGCCCGTTTCGTGGTCATGAAGGGCCAGATTGCCCGTCTGCACCGCGCCCTGGCCCAGTTCATGCTGGACCTGCACACCCTGCAGCACGGCTACACCGAGTGCTACGTGCCCTATCTGGTCAACCCGGACAGCCTGTACGGCACCGGCCAGCTGCCCAAGTTCTCCCAGGATCTCTTCAATACCGGCATCGAAGGGGAAGGGGAAGACGAAGGCAAGGTGCGCAAGTTCTCCCTCATCCCGACCTCCGAAGTGCCGCTCACCAACATGGCCCGTGACGAGATCTTCGACGAGCAGGAGCTGCCCATCAAGATGACCGCCCACAGCCCCTGCTTCCGCTCCGAAGCGGGCTCCTACGGTCGTGATACCCGTGGCCTCATCCGTATGCACCAGTTCGACAAGGTCGAGATGGTGCAACTGGTGCACCCGGAAAAATCCTGGGATGCCCTGGAAGAGATGGTGGGTCACGCCGAGAAGGTGCTGCAACTGCTGGAGCTGCCGTATCGCGTGATGGCGCTTTCCACCGGTGACATGGGCTTCTGCGCCGCCAAGACCTACGATCTGGAAGTGTGGCTGCCGGCCCAGAACACCTATCGCGAGATCTCCTCCGTTTCCAACTGCACCGACTTCCAGGCGCGCCGCATGCAGGCTCGCGTGCGCATCGACGGCAAGCCGCAGCTCATTCACACCCTGAATGGTTCCGGTCTGGCGGTGGGTCGTACCCTGGTGGCCGTGCTCGAGAACTACCAGCAGGCAGATGGCCGCATCGCCATCCCGGCTGCGCTGCAATCCTACATGGGCGGCCTGACCCACATCGGGTAAGCGCTCGTTGCAGACGACAACGCCATGGCATGCCATGGCGTTGTGCATTCTGGGCCCGGGAAACCCGCCGCAAGGGGAAGGGATAGCTCCCTTCGGGCCTGTAACACAATTTTATCAAGCATTGCGCAATCGTTTTTGTTAGACTGCGCCGCAATTTCGCAGGACATCTTTTTCTATGGTCTGGATTGATTACGCCATCATCGGCATCGTCGGTTTCTCCGCCCTCATCAGCCTGGTGCGCGGCTTTCTCAAGGAGGCCATGTCTCTGGTCACCTGGTTCGTCGCCTTTTTCATTGCCAGCCATTTCTATCCCGATCTCGCCGTCTATTTCACCTCTTTCTCTGATGCCATGGTTCGCAACGGTCTGGCCATCGCCGCCCTGTTCGTGGCGACCCTGATCCTGGGGAGCGTGGTGAACTACGTGGTGGGCCTGCTGGTGGAAAAGACCGGGCTTTCCGGCACAGACAGGGTGCTCGGGGTCTGTTTTGGCGCCATTCGCGGGGTGCTGATCGTCAGCGCCCTGCTGTTTTTCATGGACACCTTCACCAGCCTCTCCCAGAGCGACTGGTGGATGGCGTCCAGGCTGGTGCCGGAGTTCAAGCCGGTGATCCAGTGGTTTTTCGGGTTCATGATGAACTCGTCCAGTTTTCTTCAACAGGTACAGTGACTTCGAGGTAGCAAAGACATGTGCGGTATTGTCGGTATAGTTGGCACCACTCCCGTCAATCAGGCCCTCTACGACGCCTTGACGGTGTTGCAGCACAGGGGACAGGATGCCGCCGGGATCGTGACCATTGACAGTGGAAACTTCCGGCAACGCAAGGCCAACGGTCTGGTGAAGGATGTGTTTGAAGTGCGCCACATGCAGCGCCTGAAAGGGAATATCGGCATCGGACACGTCCGTTATCCCACCGCAGGCAGCTCCAGTGCGGCAGAGGCGCAGCCGTTTTACGTGAACTCCCCCTACGGCATGGTGCTGGCCCACAACGGCAACCTCACCAACGCCAAGGAGCTCAAGGAGCAGCAGTTCAAGGTGGCCCGCCGTCACATCAACACCACCTCGGACTCCGAAGTGCTGTTGAACGTGCTGGCCCACGAGCTGGACTTGTGCGACAAGATGGCGCTGCGCCCGGAAGATATCTTCTCGGCGGTGCGCAAGGTGCACCAGCAGATCCGCGGCGCCTATGCCGTGGTCTCTCTGGTGATCGGCCACGGCCTCATCGGGTTCCGTGACCCGAACGGCATTCGCCCGCTGATCCTGGGTCGCCGGGTCGACGAGCAGGGGCAGGTGGAGTACATGCTCGCCTCCGAGAGCGTGGCCCTCGACGCCATCGGCTTCGAGACGGTGCGTGACGTCGCTCCGGGCGAGGCCATCTACATCACCGAGCAGGGCCAGCTCTTCTCCGAGCAGTGTGCGGAAAGCCCGCAGATGAACCCCTGCATCTTCGAATACGTCTACTTCGCCCGTCCCGACTCCTTCATCGACAAGGTCTCCGTCTATGCCGCCCGCCTCAACATGGGTCGCAAGCTGGGCCAGAAGATCGCACGGGAGTGGGACGATCTCGACGTGGACGTGGTCATCCCCATCCCCGAGACCTCCTGCGACGTGGCGCTGGAAATCGCCCACACCCTGGGCCTGCCGTACCGTCAGGGCTTCGTGAAGAACCGCTACATCGGCCGTACCTTCATCATGCCGGGCCAGACCCAGCGCAAGAAGTCGGTGCGCCGCAAGCTCAACGCCATCAGCTCCGAATTCAAGGGCAAGAAGGTGTTGCTGGTGGACGACTCCATCGTGCGGGGCACCACCTCCGAGCAGATCATCCAGATGGCCCGTGAAGCGGGGGCCGCCAAGGTCTACTTCGCCTCGGCCGCGCCGGAAATTCGCTTCCCCAACGTCTACGGCATCGACATGCCCACCGCCAACGAGCTCATTGCCCATGGTCGTGAAGTGGAAGAGGTGTGCAAGCTTATCGGTGCTGACGGCCTCATCTTCCAGGATCTGGAAGATCTGGAAGAGGCGGTGCGGGAGATCAACCCCGAGCTGCGCCACTTCGAGACCTCGGTCTTCAACGGCCACTACGTCACCTCCGACGTGGATCAGGGTTATCTGGACCACCTCAATGCCCTGCGCAGCGACGACAACAAGGCCGTGCGCGAGTGGCAGGAAGGGACCAGCAACCTCGAGATCTTCAACGAAGGCAGTTAAACGTTTTCAGATTGCCAGCGTGATGAACAACAGGGGGGCCTCGGCCCCCCTGTTGCATGGATGCGCCTTGCGGCGAAACTGAGGGGGCCTCAGGCCAGATCCTCCCCGTTGCTCGCGATCACCTTCTTGTACCACCAGAACGACTTCTTGCGCCGGCGGGCCAGGGTGCCATGGCCGGCGTCGTCCCTGTCCACGTGGACGAAGCCGTAGCGCTTGCTCATCTCGCCGGTGGAGGCGGAGACGAGATCGATGCAGCCCCAGCTGGTGTACCCCATCAGGGGCACGCCGTCCTCGATGGCGTCCCCCATGGCCTCGATGTGGGCGCGCAGGTAGGCGATGCGGTAGTCGTCCTCTATCTCCCCTTGCTCGTTCACTTCGTCCACCGCTCCCAGGCCGTTTTCCACCAGGAAGAGGGGCTTCTGGTAGCGATCGTGCAAGGTGTTGAGGGTGATGCGAAGGCCCAGGGGATCGATGCCCCAGCCCCACTCGCTCACCTCGATGTGGGGATTGCGCAGGGACTTGACCACGTTGGCCTCGCTGGTGTTGCCCGCATTCATGTCGGCGGCGGCGCAGCGGGAGGCGTAGTAGCTGAAGGAGACGAAATCCACGGTGTGCCTGAGGATCTCGTCATCTTCCGGCCCCTTCACCAGGGTGACCCCCTTGTCACGAAACACCCTCTGCGCATAGGCCGGATAGGCGCCCCTGGCCTGCACGTCGATGAAGAGGAGGTTCTCCCGATCTTTCTGGAGGGCGGTCCAGACGTCGGCGGGCTTGCAGGAGTAGGGGTAGAAGTTGCCCCCCGCCAGCATGCAGCCCACCTGGTTGGCCGGGTTCACCTCGTGGGCGATCCGGGTCGCCAGGGCGCTGGCCACCAGCTCGTGGTGGGCGGCCTGATACTTCACCTGATCCTGGTGCTCCCCTTCCTCGAACACCAGCCCCGCCCCGGAGAAGGGGCTGTGCAGCAGGATGTTGATCTCGTTGAAGGTGAGCCAGTACTTCACCAGGCCGTCGAACTGCTCGAAGCAGGTGCGGGCGTAGCGGGTGAAAAACTCCACCATCTGGCGGTTGCGCCAGGAGCCGTACTCGGTCACCAGGTGCATGGGCACATCGAAGTGGCACAGGGTCACCAGGGGCTCGATGTTGTACTTTCTGCACTCCTCGAACACCGCCCGGTAGAAGGCGATGCCCTCGGCATTGGGCTCGCGCTCGTCCCCCCTGGGGTAGAGACGGGCCCAGGCGATGGAGGTGCGAAACACGGTGAAGCCCATCTCGGCCATCAGGGCGATGTCCTCCCGATAGCGGTGATAGAAGTCGATGGCTCCGTGGCTTGGGTAGAACTCGTCATCTTGCAGGGTGATGCGCTTCTCCTGGCCGAGTTTGACCGCCATGCGGCGCGGGCCATGGGGGATCATGTCCACCGTGGTCAGCCCCTTGCCCCCCTCGAGATAGCCGCCCTCCGCCTGATTGGCGGCCAGGGCACCGCCCCAGAGAAAGCCCTCGGGAAATCTTGTTAACGACATTGGTTACCTCTTGTCATGTCTGAATGGGGTGTCACAGTCCGGCCTGCGCCTGGCTCGTGGCGACGGGTTGCACGGGCTCGGCGCGGGGGGCCGGGCTCTCGACCGGGATGTCCTCGAACCCCATCACCAGGGTCAGCACGAAGGAGAGCACCACGGAGAGGGCCATCACGCCGAACACCCAGGCGATGGTCATGGGGTTGGCCGGATCGAAGAACTGCACGCTGGTAAAGAGCCCGGGGACGGCCATGGAGTGGCTGGCGAGCCCCGCCATGCCGGCGACGGCACCGCAGACAAAGCCGCTGATGAGGCTCGCGATGAGCGGACGCTTGAGGCGCAGGGCCACACCGTAGAGTGCGGGTTCGGAGATCCCCGCCATGATGGCGGAGGCGGCCGCCGCGAGCGCCGTCTGGCGCAGTTCCGGGTTACGGGTGCGCCAGGCCACCGCCAGGGACGAGCCGCCAAGAGAGAGATTGGCGCCGATTTCGGAGGGCATCACCATGCCTTCCTTGCCGGTCTCGGCGATGGTCTGGATGATGGTCGGGGTGAAGACGCGGTGCATGCCGGTCATCACCAGCAGGGGCCACAAAGCCCCCATGATGGCCACCGACAGCCAGCCCAGGTAGTCGTGGACCGTGTAGACCAGGCCGGAGATGGCGGTGCCAATCCAGATGCCGACGGGGCCGATGAAGAGGATGGCCAGCGGCGCCGCGATCAGCACGATCAGCATGGGTTTGAGGAAGTTCTTGGTGACCGCCGGAGTGATGCGGTCGACCCAGCCCTCGATGTAGGAGAGGCACCAGGTCATCACCAGGGCCGGAATGACGGTGTAGGTGTATTTGACCGCGGTCACCGGGACCAGGGCGAAGGTCACCTGCTCTCCTTCGGCGGCTCTGGCCATCAGCTCGATGAAGCTGGGGTGCACCAGCACGCCTGCGATGGCGATGGCCAGGGACATGTTGGTCTTGAACTTGACGGCGGCGGAGGCGGCCACCATCAGGGGCAGGAAGAAGAAGGCCCCATCCCCGGCCACCGTGAGGATGGTGAGGGTCGAGGAGCCTTTCTCCAGCACGCCGGTCATCTCCAGCACCATGGCCAGCAGCTTGAGCATGGAGCCGCCGATGATGGCCGGGATGAGGGGGGACATGGTGCCGATCAGGGCGTCGAGGATGGCGGCGCCCATGCGGCGCAGGCTCCAGCCAGCGGAAACTTCCGGAAGCGGGGTCTGCCCGCCACCCTGGGGCAGCAGGGCCAGCACCTCGCGATAGGCGTGGGAGACGGTGTTGCCGATGATCACCTGACACTGGTTGTCCGCCTGCACCACCCCGAGCACGCCGGTGATCGCCTTGAGGGCAGGGCCATTGACCCGGGCGGGATCGCCGAGCACAAAGCGCAGCCGCGTCATGCAGTGGGTCACGGCGACGACGTTGTCGGCGCCGCCGAGTGCGGTGATGACGGTACCGGCCAGAGCCGCATAGTTTTTTGACATCGAGGTAGATCCTTTTAACCAAGTGGGCCTGCTCGCCCCCGCCGCCGCGAAGGGCGGGAACGCGCATGAAACTGAATGTGGAACCGGTTCCACATAGAGTGCGCGGCCTGAGCGCGGGAGACAAGCATCTTGTGCAGCGAGCGTCCGGATCCGTGAATGGGATCACTGAACCCGGGCCTGCACGCCATTCGTGCGACGACAAGCCGGGGGCGGTGCAGTACACTGCGCCCCGTTACGAGCAAGGGAGAACACAATGACGACGATGCTGGAGGTGGCAAGGCGGGCAGGGGTGTCGAAGGCGACGGTCTCCCGGGTGTTGTCGGGCAATGGTTACACCAGCCAGGAGACCCGGGACCGGGTGCAGCAGGCCATCGAGGAGTGCGGCTATCGCCCCAACCTGGTGGCGAGGCAGCTGGCGACCAGGCATACCCGGACCCTGGGACTGGTGGTTACCAACACCCTCTACCACGGCGTCTACTTCGGCGAGCTGCTCTCCCAGGTGGCGCGGATGACCGAGGATCGCGGGCGCCAGCTCATACTGGCGGACGGCAAGCACAGCGCCGACGAGGAGCGCCAGGCCATCCAGTATCTGCTCGATTCCCGTTGCGATGGCGTCATCATCTATCCGCGCTTTCTTGGGGTGGAGGAGATGGACGAGATCATCGAGCAGCATGAGCAGCCCATCATGGTGCTCAACCGGCGTCTGAGCCGCCATCCGGCCCACTGCGTCTATGCGGATCAGCAGGCGGCGGCGGAGGCGGTGGTGGACAAGCTGGTGGCCATGGGGCACAGGGAGATCGCCTTCATCGCAGGCTCTGCGGATTCCCCCACCGGCGCCGAGCGCCTGGCCGGTTACCGGCAGGCGCTGATCCGGCACGGCATCCCCGTGCAGGAGACCTTGATCGCTCCCGGCAAATGGACCCCCGCCTGTGGCGCGGCCGCCGTCTCGACCTTGCTGGCGCGAGGCGCTCGCTTCAGCGCCCTGGTGGCCAGCAACGATGACATGGCGATCGGGGCCATCAAACGGCTGCACGAAGCCGGTGTGATGGTGCCTGACGAGGTCTCGGTGGTGGGGTTCGACGACATCCCCCTGGCCCCTTACGTCATTCCCGCGCTGTCGAGCGTCAAGATGCCGGTGAACGGGATGATCCAGGAGACCATCAACCGCCTGATCACCATGGTGGAGGAGGGGAGCCGGGACGCACTGCCCGCCTTCAGCGGCACCCTGATCCGCCGCGACTCCCTCAGGCGTCTGACGGGCTGAGCCATGATGGCGGTGGGCAGGCCGGGCGGGATCCGTTAGCATAGGCCCCCCGGCGCCAGGCGCCGCGTGTCGTATCAACAGATGAGAGTTCAGATGGATGACCTGTTAGCCCCCGTTCGCCAGTTCCTGCATTGCGAGACCCCGGATGAGTGGGTGGAAATGGCGCGGGATCCCGCCCAGTTGCCGACCCTGCTTATCGATCACGCCAACTGCGAGAACAAGGCGGCACTCACCGCCCACAGCCTGGTGCGCCGCTACTGCCTGCCCAAGGAGAAGCGTCACCTGCTGCCCAAGCTGACCTTCTACCGGGAGCTCGATGCCTTGCCGGAGAAGGCGGAGATCCTCGGCAAGCGCACCATGGGCGAATCAGACAGGAGCGTGTTTGCCGAGCTGGAGCGCAATCCCCTGCTGCTCCCCATGGTGCGCCTCATCCAGGAGGAGCTGCACCACTTCGAGCAGGTGCTGGAGATCATGGCCGCACGGGGCATACCCTATGGTCCCGTCACCGCCTCCCGCTATGCCCGCAGCCTGCTGACCCATGTGCGCACCTATGAGCCGGCGGCCGTGGTGGACAAGATGATCATCGGTGCCTATATCGAAGCGCGATCCTGCGAGCGTTTTGCCAGGCTGGCCCCTCATCTGGACGAGGAGCTTGGCCGCTTCTATGTCTCCCTGCTGCGCTCGGAGGCGCGTCACTATCAGGACTACCTGGCCCTGGCACAGACGTTCGCAGACGAAGACATCAGCGAGCGGGTGGCCTTCTTCGGTCGCCTGGAGGCCGAGCTCATCTGTTCGCCGGATCCGCAATTCCGGTTCCATAGCGGACTGCCTGTCAGATCTGACAGTTGTTGAGGTGACGGGGGCTGCCTACCATTCCCCTGTTCCTACTACGAGCGACGCAATCACTTTTTGAGCGCAATCCCCCGGCGGCTGATGAGACATCAGGCCGGGTTTTTTTATGTCTGGCACAAGGGGAAACGCGCCGCGGGATCAGCGGCGGTATTCGTTGTTGTAGTTCTGAATGAGGCGGCGGGTGACGTCGTGCTGGGGATCGGCGAAGACCCGCAAGGTCTTGCCGCGCTCCACCACACGGCCTTCGTGCATCACCAGCACCTCGTCGCTGATGTGGCTGACGATCCCCAGATCGTTGGCCACCAGCACATAGCTCAGCCCCATGGTCTCCTGCATCTCCAGCAGCAGGTTGATGATCTGGGAGCGTACCGAAATATCCAGGGTCGAGAGTGCCTCGTCAGCTACCACTATCTTGGGATTGAGGATGAGCGCCCGTGCCAGCCCCACTCGCTGCTGCTGGCCGGCGGAGAGCATCTGGGGATAGAAGAGGGCGTGGTCGGGCAGCATGCCCACCATGCGCAGGGTCTGGATCACCTTCTCCCGGCGCTCCTCCTCGCTCAGGGCCGTGTTGAGGCGAAGGGGGGTCTCCAGGATCTGGCCGACCCGGATTTTCCGGTTAAGGGAGGTGTTGGGGTCCTGGAAGATCATCCGCAGCAGCTTGCAGCGGGTCTGGTAATCGCCGTGGACCATGGGTTGCCCCTCGATGGCGATCTCCCCGCCGCTCGGTTCAATCATGCCCGCCAGAATGCGGGCCAGGGTGCTCTTGCCCGAGCCCGCCTCCCCGACGATGGCCAGGGTCTGGCCCACCTCGAGATCGAACGAGAGGGGCTTTATCGCCTCCACCGCGCGGCGCCTGAACAGGCCGGTGCGGTTCTGGTAGGTCTTGCACAGGCCCCTGACCTGCAACAGGGAAGGTTCGGTCACGACGTGGTCTCCTTGGGTGTGCTCGCCGGATAGAGGGGCTGACGGGGCGGGCAGGTGCCCCGGATCAGGGTCTGGTGCCGGTTCATTTCTTCGGTTCTTCCATGTTGAGCGGGAAGTGGCAACTGAACTGATGCCCCTTGACCTTGCTCATCAGCGGCGTCTGCACGCACTGCTTCTGGGCGTAGGGGCAGCGTGGGCCGAGGCGGCAGCCGATGGGCAGATGCTGCAGCGGCGGTATCACCCCGGGCAGGGTCTCGAGCCGGGACTTGTGGCGCACCAGTTTGTCAAAGTCGGGGATGGATTTGAGCAGGGCATCCGTATAGGGGTGGTGAGGGGATTCCAGGATCTGGTCCCGGGTCCCCACTTCCACCATCTGGCCGCAATACATGATGTTGAGGGTGTCGGTCAGGTTCGCGATGGCGGCGATGTCGTTGCTGATGATGAGGATGGTGGTATTGCCCAGCTTGTTCATCTTGTCCAGCAACCGCAGGATCTGGGAGTGGGTGGTGGACTCCATGGCGCTGGTGGGCTCGTCCGCCACCAGCAGGCGCGGCTGGTTGGCGATGGCCATGGCGATCATCACCTTCTGGCACATGCCGTCCGACAGTTCGTGGGGATAGGCCCGCATTACCTTGCGGTGATCCTTGACCCCAACCCGGTGCAGCAGGGCGATGGCCCGCTTCTTGCGCCACTGGAAACGCTGCCAGAACTTGCCGGTGAAGGCGCTGGTGGGGATGGCCTCTTCGAGCTGGGTGCCTATCTCCTCGGAGGGGTCGAGGCAGCTGATGGGGTCCTGGAAGATCATCGCTATCTCCCGCCCCATGATGCGGCGCCGCTCCTTGGGCGCCATGGTCAGCAGGTCCATGTCGTTGAAGCGCATCCGGTCGGCGCGCACCGTCCAGTTGTCCTTCTGGATGCCGACGATCACCTTGGCCACCAGGCTCTTGCCCGAGCCGGATTCCCCCACCAGCCCGCGGATCTCCCCCTCGTTCAGGGTCAGGCTGACTCTGTCCACCGCCTTGACCTTGCCCTGGGGGGTGTCGATTTCGATGGTGAGGTTGCGTATGTCGAGCAGGGGCATCAGCAACGTCCCCCGTTCAGGGCGCAGCCGGGTCGCTCAGGGCGTCCGGGGGCGGGGATAGATAACAAGGCTGGCAACATCAGTCGTTCCCCTCTTTGAGTGCTTCGCGAATGCCTTCGCCCACCAGGTTGGTCACCAGCACGCTGAACAGGATGGCCATCCCGGGCAGGGTCACCGTCCAGGGGGCCAGATAGATAAGATCGCTCGAGTCGGCCAGCATGGCACCCCACTCCGGCTGGGGAGACTGGGCCCCGAGACCGAGGAAGCCCACCGCCGAGATGTCCAGGATGGCGGCGGAGAGGGTGCGGGTGGTCTGGGTCACCAGGGTCTCGACGATGTTCGGCAAGATGGCCAGACGCATGATCCGCTGGGGCGGAGAGCCGTCGAGGCGGCTGGCGATGATGTACTCCTTCTGCATCTCGGCGTGAACCGCGTTGTAGGTGGCCCGGATGAAGGGCGGTATCAACGCGAGCGTGATGGCGATCAGGGTGTTGAACAGACCCGGCCCCAGGATGGCCACGACGATGATGGCCAGCAGCAGGGACGGGATGGAGAGCAGGGTATCGAGCAGGTGATGGAGCACGCTCGACTTCACCCCCTTGCTCATGCCGCCGAGGATGCCGATGGCCGAGCCGATGACCAGCGCGATGAGCACCACCAGCAGGGCGTTGCCGAAGGTGAGCCTGGCCCCGGCCACCAGACGGGAGAGGATGTCGCGCCCCAGATCGTCGGTCCCCAGGAAGTAATCGATGTTGCCGCTGTTGGCCCAGGAGGGGGCGAGCAACAGGTGGTTGCTGTGCTGATCGTCGATGCCGTAGGGGATCACCAGGGGACCGATGAGGGTCACCAGCAGCAGCAGCCCGAAGCACCAGAGCCCCGCCATGGCCAGCGGGTTGCGCCGGTAGGAGGCCCAGGTCTGCTCCAGGGGGGAGAGGATCTTGAGCTCCGGATAGATGTTCGATTTATCGTGCATGGTGCAGGCTCCCGTGCTGGTCGCAAGGGGATGGGCACGTCTGTGCACCGGTGGCCCATGGGCCGCCGTGGTTTATCCACAGACCGCAATCAATCTTGTCTTGCATAGAGTTCTTTACGCCGTGCCGGATACATGATGGTGGTCAGCAGATCGGTGCTGACGCTGATGAAGATGACGAAGCTCGCCACCACCAGGAAGGCGCCGCGGATGGCGGCGTAGTCCTGCAGCGCTATGCTGCTCACCAGCCAGCGGCCGATGCCGGGCCAGTCGAACACCACCTCGGTGATCATGGCGGAGGTGAGCACGCTGCCAAGTTGCAGCCCCAGCAGCGGCAACACCGGGGGCAGGGCGTTCTTGAGCCCGTGACGCCAGACGATCTGGCGGCGGGAGAGTCCGCGGCTGGCGGCGGCCTTGATGTAGTTCTGTTTCATCACGTCGATGAGGGCGCTGCGCACGTGGCGGATCACCTCGGTGGTGGGCACCACGGCCAGCACCAGGGAAGGCAGTACCAGATGGCGCAGGGCGTCGTGCAGGGCCGCCTCCCGCCAGGGCTCCTGGCTCATCAGCACATCGACGATGGCGATCCCGGTGATGGAGGGCACGTCGTAGAGCAGGCTGAGCTGGCCAGAAGAGGGGAGCCAGCCAAGATCCAGGGAGAAGAACATCACCATCAGCAGCCCCAGCCAGAAGACCGGGATGGCATAGCCGACGAGGCCGGCGGCCATGATGGAGAGGTCCAGGCTGCGCCCCTGATAGAGGGCCGCCAGGGTGCCCAGGGGGATGCCCACCAGCAGCGAGATGGCGAAGGCGGCGAGGCAGAGGGTCAGGGTCGCCGGGAAGTAGTGACGGATCTCGTCGAGGACCGGCTGGCCGGAGACGCTGGAGAGCCCGAAATCCCCGGCGGCGATGCGCTGGAGGAAGTCAGGATAGCCGTGCCAGAAATCCAGCACCTGGGTGATGAGGCGAAACTCCAGGAGGTAGGCCCCCAGAGTCAGCACCAGAAGGGTGATCACCAGCAGGGTGATGCGGCGCAGGATATAGAAAAACATGCTTATGCCTCCTGAGGGCGGTGCGCCGATGGCCCGACGATGGAGTGGTTATCTGTCATGGTCACTCCCGATGGGCCTGGTTGAAGGTGGTGCCGCCAAAGGGCATCAGGGTCAGCCCCTGAATGTCGCTGCGACTCACCTGGGTTCTCAGGGCATGGGCCAGGGGGATGAGCGGCAACTGCTCGTTGAGCAGGGACTGGGCATAGTAATAGTTGCGCAGGCGGAAGGCGAGCTGCGGGGTGGTCACCGCATCGTCCAGCAGCTGATCAAACGCCGGGCTGCACCAGCGGCTGTAGTTGTTGCCCCGCTCGACGGCGGCGCAGCTCAGCAACTGGCGGAAGAAGTTGTCCGGATCCGCGTTGTCGGCGATCCAGCCCGAGAGCAGGCTGTCATATTGTCCATGGGCGAGCCGGGTCTCAATGACCGGCCAGGCCTGCTGCACTATCTTGAGGCTCACCCCAATCTTGGCGAAATCGCTGCGCATCAGTTGCGCCGTTTTGAGGCCGTCCGGGTTGTAGGGACGGGCGCCGGGTTGCACCAGCACCTGCATCTCGAAGCCGTTGGGGTAGCCCGCGTCCTTGAGCAACTGGCGAGCGAGCTTGAGATCCGGCTTGCGCTGGGGCAGGGAGGGGTTGTAGCCCCATGAGAGGGGCGGCAGCAGGCTGGCGGCGCTCTGGCCGGTCTCGAAATAGACTGCCTGCAGCAGATTCTGCACATTGATGGCGCTGGCGAGAGCCTGGCGCACCTGCACCTTGTTGAACGGGGCCTTGCGGGTATTGAGGGCGAGGAAGGCGACGTTCATCCCCGACTGCACCGACAGATCCAGGTGGGAGTCCTTGTCTATCACCGACAACTGGCTGGCAGAGGGGGTGCTCATCACGTCGCACTCGCCGGTCAGCAGCTTGGCAAGGCGCTTGGAGGATTTGGGGGTGATGTCGTAGATGAGCTGCTCCATTCTGGCCTCGCCGCCCCAGTAGCCGGGGTGACGCAGGTATCGCACGAACTCGTTGTGGCGATACTCCTTGAAGCTGAAGGGGCCGGTGCCGATGGGGCGGCTGTCCAGCAGCGCCGGGGTGCCGGCCTTTAGCATCTGCTCCCCGTACTCGGCGGAGAGCACGATGGCGTAGTCGCTGGCCAGGGTGGCGAGGAAGGAGGCATCGGGGCGGTTCAGCTCGAACACCACCTCATAGGACCCCTTCTTGTAGACCCGCTTGATGAGGTTGCCGAGCCCCAGGCTGTAAAAATAGGGGTACTCGCCGCCGGAGACGGCGTGGAAGGGGTGGTGTTCGTCCAGCAGACGCTGCCAGGTGAACAGGACGTCGTCGGCATTGAAGTGACGGGTCGGGCTGAACCAGGGGGTACGGTGGAAGGTCACTCCCTTGCGCAGGGTCAGGGTATAGGAGAGGCCGTCCTCGCTGCTTTGCCAGCGGGTGGCGAGCCCCCCTTCGATGCCGAGGGTGTTGGCATTGACCTCGAGCAGGCGATCGTAGATGGGACGGGCACTGGCATCCAGGGTCGCATCCGAATTGGCAAGCTGCGGGTTGAAGGTTCGGGGTGCCCCTTCGGCACAATAGATGAGCCCGGTTTTGGAGGCTTCATCGCGTTTCTGACAGCCGCTGACCAGGACCAGGAGACCAAGCAGCAGGGGGGTGAGCATTCTCATGTTGGAACCATGTTTTCAGACAAAGTTGCCCGCCAGGGGGCGGGCGCGTTGCGGGGGGCGGCCGGGCAGGCGCTCCCGTCGGGGGTGACGTGCGCCGCGTTATCCGCGCGCACAGACCCGGTGCAAGGCATCAGCCCGCCTCCTGGTTGCCACTGTTGTCATCCCCGTCCAGCAATTGATATTTGCGCAGCATCCCCCGGAACTGGTGATAGCTCAGGGCCAGCAACTGGGCTGCTTTGCGCTGATTATACTGGGATTGCTGCATCGCTTGCTTGAGTAAATTAATCTCGTACTCCGCTACCGCCCCTTTGAGATCCAGCGGCAGGGTCGGGATCGGGGCCGTCTCTGCCGAGGTCGGCGCGTCCGTGGAAGGGGCGGCGTCACCTCGGGCACGGGGGCGCCAGGGGGAGTCAAAGGGATTGAGCACCAGATCCGCCAGCGGCAGCTGGGGGTTGCCCTGGCGATAGAGGCTGCGCTCCACCACGTTCTTGAGCTCCCGAACGTTGCCCGGCCAGGGGTAATCTTGCAGCAGCTGGGTCGCCTTGCGCGAGAAGCCGGCAAAGAGCGGATACCCCAGCTCCCGGGTCATGCCGTGGGCGAAGTGCTCCGCCAGCATCAGGATGTCCTCGCGCCGCTCCCGCAGGGGGGGCAGGGTGATGACGTCGAAGGCGAGCCGGTCCAGCAGGTCGTGACGAAACCGTCCTTTTTCCGCCAGTGCTGGCAGATCCTCGTTGGTGGCGCACACCAGCCGCACATCCACCTTGAGGGGCTTGGCGCCGCCCACCCGCTCGAACTCCCCGTACTCGATGACCCGCAGCAGTTTTTCCTGCACCCGGGCGCTGGTGGTGGCCAGTTCGTCGAGGAACAGGGTGCCGCCGTCGGCCCGCTCGAAGCGCCCCTGATGGCGCTTGGCGGCGCCAGTGAAGGAGCCCGCCTCGTGGCCAAACAGCTCGGTCTCCAGCAGGCTCTCGCTCAAGGTGGCGCAGTTGATGGTGACAAAGCTTTGATCCCAGCGATCCGAGAGATAATGTAGGCGGTGGGCGATGAGCTCCTTGCCGGTCCCACGCTCGCCGATGATGAGCACGGGCTTGCGCAGCGGCGCGAGGCGCGATGCCTGCTCGATGATTTCTAGAAATGCGTTGGATTCACCCAACAGACTTTCCGTGGCCGTGGTCATCCCTGCCCCTGTGAGTTGAAAAATCTGGTTAATCTTACCAAAAGTTGGTTATTTTAATCATCACTTGTTTCCCCGGGACTTGAACTGCATTCTGAGTGCCCATATAAATCAACAAGTTAAATATTGTTCCAGATTGGCACACAAGTTGCCATTGTCAATGGAGACACAACCCGATGCCTATCACAGGAGTACAATCATGAGCATTTTTTCTCGCCTGGCCGACATCATCAATTCCAATCTGACGGCCCTGCTCGACAAGGCGGAAGATCCCCAGAAGATGGTGCGTCTGATCATCCAGGAGATGGAAGATGAACTGGTGAAGGAGCGCTCCAACCTGGCCCGCTTCCTCGCGAATCAAAAAGAGATCGGCCGTCAGGTGAGCCGCCATCAGGAGCGGGTCGCCGAGTGGCAGGGCAAGGCCGAGCTGGCCCTGACCAAGGGGCGCGAAGATCTGGCCCGTGCCGCCCTCATCGAGAAGAGCAAGCAGGCGGAGCTTGCCGACGCCCTGTCTCGTGAACAGCAGGCGGTGGACAGCGGCATCGAGAAGCTGGGGGAGGAGATCCGCCAGTTGGAAGCCAAGCTGGAAGACGCCCGTGCCCGCCAGAAGGCGATGGCCATTCGCAGCGAAGCCGCCAGCAGCCGTCTCAATGTGCAAAGCCAGGTGGCCCGTGGCGACAGTCAGGCCGTGGTGAGCAAGTTCGAGCGCATGGAGCGCCGCATCGATGAGATGGAAGCCCGCGCCGATCTGGGGCAGTCCGACAAGGCGCTCGCCCAGCAGTTTGCCGAGCTGGAAGCGGACGACCAGATCAGCCGCGAGCTGGAAGCCATGCGCCAGAAGCTGGGCCAGCACAATCCGGCACCGAAACAGGGAGAGTAACAGATGGCAGATCTGCTGGGTGTATTGATGGTTCCCATGGTGGTCTTCATGGTGGTGGTGGCCCCCATCTGGCTGGTGCTGCACTACCGCGCCAAGGGACGCATTGGCGCCGGTCTTGCCGATGGTGAGCGTGAACAGCTGCAGGGCTTGCTGGTGCGTGCCGAGAAGATGCAGGAACGGGTCGGCGCCCTGGAGTCGATTCTGGATGCCGAGGTTCCTGGTTGGAGAAACAAGGTATGACGGTTTTCAATGAGAGATGTCATGACCGTGGCAAAAAGCCGGAGCGTGCCGGAACCGTATTGGCGTCGATTCTGGATGCGGAAGTCCCCGGTTGGAGGAACAAGGTATGAACAGTGTCAGTCGTGAAGGGCGCAACCTGTACCGGGATCCCCAGCGAGGCAAGATTGCCGGGGTCTGTGCCGGTCTGGCAGAGTACTTCGGGGTGGAGACCTGGATCGTGCGGCTGCTGGCCATCAGTGGTCTCATCTTCGCCGGTTTCATCACCTTCACCGCCTATATTGCCGCCTGGTTCCTGCTCGACAAGAAGCCGGTCACCCTCTACTCCCAGGAGGATGCCGAATTCGCCGAGGTGCGGATGAAGGCGCGCAGCTGGCAGGCTGGCGTCACACCTCATCAGGCCCTTGCCCGCATCGGCCAGGAGCTGGATGCACTGGAGCCCAGGGTGCAGCGCATCGAGAAGCTGGTGACCTCCAAGGAGTTCACCCTGCAACGGGAGTTCAGCAAGCTCTAATCGTGCCGGGCCGCGAGGATACTGCCTCGCGGCCGTCTCTCTGATGTGATCACAAGGAGAAGAAGACCCGCCTTGATACGCAACAAACTTGAACACTCCTGGTCTGTGCTCCAGCACAAGGCCGTTGACGCGGTGAACCGGGCCCGGGATCGCCACATCCGGCTGGCGGTCACCGGCCTCTCTCGCAGTGGCAAGACCGCGTTTATCACGGCGCTGGTCAATCAACTGGAGCACGCGGCCATCGACGGTCGTCTGCCACTCTGGGACGCCCAGCGTCAGGGACGCATCCTCGGTGCTCGCCGGGTGCCCCAGCAAAACGCCCACATTCCCACCTTTCCCTATGAACGGGGCCTCGATGCCCTGTTTGGCGATCCGCCCGCCTGGCCCGCGCCGACCCGGGGGGTGGCCGAGGTACGCCTCGAGATCCGTTATCGCACCCGCCATCCGCTGCGTCGGCACCTGGGGGAGATCTCCACCCTCTATGTGGATCTGGTGGATTATCCCGGGGAGTGGCTGCTGGATTTGCCGCTGCTGGATCTGAACTACAAGCAGTGGAGCGAGCAGGTGCGGGAGCAACTGTGCCGCCCCGAGCTGCAAGCCCTGGCGGCAGGCTGGTTGACGCCGCTCTGGCAGGCAGATCAAGCCTTCGAGGAGCGGGCCGCCAGCGAACTGGCCGCCCGCTACACCGATTATCTGCACGCCTGCAAGCAGGATCTCGGGCTTCACCTCATCCAGCCCGGGCGTTTCGTGTTGCCCGGCGAGTATGCCGGTGCGCCGCTGTTGCAATTCGTGCCCTGGGTGTGGGAGATGCCCACGCACTCCCCCGAAGACGGCACTCTCTACGCCACCTTCAAGCAGCGCTTCGAGCAGTACAAGCAGCATCTGGTACAGGGCTTCTATGAGCAGCACTTTGCAGGCTTTGATCGCCAGATCGTGCTGGTGGACTGCCTGGCGCCCCTCAATGCCGGTGCCGCGAGCTTTGGTGACATGCAGCAGGCCATCGCCCGCATCATGGAAAGCTTCGCCTACGGCAAGAGCAACTGGTGGCGCCGTCTGTTCGCCCCGCGCATCGACAAGCTGCTGTTTGTGGCGAGCAAGGCCGATCACGTCACGCCGGAGCAGCACGGGCCTCTGGTGTCGCTCCTGCAGCATCTGGTGAGCCGTGGCCGGGGTCAGGCCCGCTTCGAGGGGATAGAGACCGAATGCCTGGCGCTGGCCGCCATCAAGGCCACCGAGGTGGGCAAGGGGGTGGCAGACGGACGGGAATTTCCCGCCATTCGTGGCACTACCCTCTCGGGCGAGCCCTTGCTGCTCTTCCCGGGGGAGGTGCCTGCCCAGATCCCGCCTGCGCAGTGGTGGAAAACTCAAGGGTTTGATTTTCAGGCCTTTCGCCCGCTGCCCATGAGCGCTCATCAGGCGCTCCCCCATATCCGGCTCGATGCGGCGCTGGAATTCCTGCTCGGGGATCACCTCGAATAACGGGTGGGTGGCCCGCTGTGCTCGAGGGGCGCCCACAGGAGAGAATGCGATGAACGATCAGACAAGATGGCGCACCGATGACGCCGCTCCTCTGCAAGGCAAGGTGACGCTGGAGCCCGCGCCTTCGATGGCAAGCGAAGCGAAGCCACCCGCCCCGGCCCGGCGGTTGGAAGAGGAGAGCTTCGAGCCTCTGGACGCGCTGGACGAGCTCACCGAGGTGGAACCCGCGCTTCACGTCAGGCCTCGGCGCCGTCATCGTCTGCTGGCCTGGGGGCTGGGCGGGGTGGGGCTGCTGTCCCTTGGCCAGTTTGGCGCTTTTCTGGTGGATCAGTTTGCCGCCTCCCCCTTCTGGGGCGGCGCCTGGCTGCTCGCCTCCGGCCTGGTGGCGGTGGGTACCGCCGGGGTGGCGGGGCGCGAATGGCTGCGGCTGCGCACTTTGAAGCGGCGCCAGGATGTGCGCTCAAGAGCCGAAGATCTGCTGGCCCACCAGGGGGTGGGTCAGGGGCAGGCCTTCTGCGAGGCCCTGGCCGAGAAGAGCGGTGACAAGGGGCGGGAAGGGTATCGCACCTGGCTATCCCAGCTTGACGAGAGCCACAGCGATCGGGAAGTGCTGACCCTCTACAGCCAGCTGGTGCTCACCGAGCGGGACAAGCTGGCCCAGGCCCGCGTCGCCAAATGGTCGGGGGAGGCCGCCGTGCTGGTGGCCCTGAGCCCGCTCGCCACGGTCGACATGATGCTGATGCTCTGGCGCAACCTGCGGATGATCGAGGACATCGCCGATGTCTATGCCATCGAGCTCGGCTACTGGAGCCGCATCCGCCTCATTCGCCAGGTGTTTCGCAACATGCTCTATGCGGGGGCCACCGAGCTGGTGACCGAGGTAGGGATGGATCTGCTGGGCGCCGAGCTGACCGCCAAGCTCTCCGCCCGCGCTGCCCAAGGGGTCGGGGCCGGGTTGCTCACCGCGCGCCTCGGGATGCGTACCATGGAAGCCTGTCGTCCGCTCCCCTGGTGTGCCGACGAGAAGCCGAAACTGGGCGAGTTGCGCAAGCGGCTGATCGGCCAGTTGGCGGGTTATCTCAACAAGTCGTGAGGTGGCTGGGATTCGATAGGGATGTCACAAATAATTTACAATTGTCAAAAGCAGCCGACCCCGGGGTCGGCTGCTTTTTTGAGGGGCAAACCGTTACAGTGATCCCATGACTCAACGGCCAGTGACCGCCCGGATGGCGGCTGGCACCCGAAGGATGGGAGCACTCATGGCAAGTCTCTACACGGCCCGCCAACCGGATGGGCAGGGCCGGATCCACTACACGGACGAGGAGCACGGCACTTGGCGGATCCTGATTGCACGCCAGCTTGCGGCGCTCGATGGCAAGGCCTGCGACGAATACCAGGCCGGGTTGGCACGCCTCGACCTGCCTCTGGACCGCATCCCCCAGCTGGGCGAGATCAACGCTGCCCTGATGCCCGCCACCGGCTGGTCGGTGGCGGCGGTGCCGGCCCTCATCTCCTTTGATCACTTCTTCGCGCTGCTCGCTGATCGCCGTTTTCCCGTCGCCACCTTCATTCGCCGCCGGGATGAGCTCGACTACCTGCAAGAGCCCGACATCTTCCACGAGATCTTCGGCCACTGCGCCATGCTGACCAACCCGGCCTTTGCCCACTTCACCCACCTGTATGGTCGGCTCGGACGCCATGCCAGCAAGGAGGAGCGGGTCTATCTGGCGCGGCTCTACTGGTTCACGGTGGAGTTCGGTCTCCTGCAGGGGGAGGAGGGGCTGCGCATCTACGGCGGCGGCATTCTCTCCTCCATCGGCGAGACCGCCTATGCCCTCTCGGGCAAGCCCGAGCTGCAACCCTTCGATCTGCTGGAGATCCTGCGTACCCCCTATCGCATCGACATCATGCAGCCGACCTACTTCGTGCTGCCTCGTCTCGATACCCTCTATGGTCTGGAGGGGCAGGGGATCATGGCGGCCGTGGCCGAGGCCCGTCGTCTTGGCCTGCGTCCACCCCGCTTTGCCCCTGTTGCCGGCCAGCAGGCGAGCTGACCCGTATTCATTCCCACGATGTTTCATGAAAGGAGTCCCGAATGACTGAACTGGCGAGTCAACGATGCGAGGCGTGCCGCGCCGATGCCCCCAGGGTGAGCGATCAGGAGCTGGGGGAGCTGATGCACCTTATCCCCGACTGGCAGCCCCTGGTGGTCAACGGCGAGCTGCAACTGCGTCGTGAATTTGTGTTTCGCAACTTCAAGGAGGGGCTGGCGTTCACCAACCGCCTCGGAGAACTGGCGGAGGCGGAGTTCCATCATCCGGCGATCTTGCTCGAATGGGGCAAGGTGACCGTGAGCTGGTGGACCCACAAGATAGGCGGCTTGCATCGCAACGACTTCATCATGGCAGCCCGCACCGACGGTCTGATGAAGTAACCGCCGTCTGGCGCCAACGCAGACAGGGCCTGCCCCGTGAAAGCGGGGCAGGCCCGCATTTTTGTGGGGGAGCGCTCGCACTGGCGGGATCGAGTCTGTATTATCCCGTTATTCAGAATGTTAGCTAGGAAGTGTGTGCCGAATGCGTCTTGAAGTCAGCTGTGAAGACCGTCTGGGCCTGACCCGGGAATTGCTCGACCGACTGGTGGAGCACAACATCGATCTGCGCGGCATCGAAATCGATACCTCAGGCATCATCTATCTCAATTTTCCCGAGCTGGAGTTCCGTGACTTTCAGCATCTGATGCCGGAAATTCGCCGCATTCCCGGCGTCTATGACGTCAAGACCATCCCCTACATGCCCTCCGAGCGGGAGCACCACGAGATAGAGGCCCTGCTCAAGGCGCTGCCGGACCTGGTCTTCTCCCTCGACAGCAAGGGGCGGGTGACCCAGGCCAACCAGGCCGCCCTCACCACCCTGGCGTTGCCACCGGACGAGGTGCGCGGCGTGGCGATCGCCTCCCTGGTCAAGGGCTTCTCGTTTGGCCGCTGGCTGGAGTCGGGGGAGATCAAGCCCCAGACCTGCAAGCTGAGCCTCGGTGGCGAAGAGTACCTGGGCGATCTGATGCCGCTGTTCGTGGCCGAAGAGAAGGGCAAGCAGGCTCTGGCCGGCGCCGTGGTGGTGCTCAAATCCGCCCGCCGGGTCGGCATGCACTTCAGTGCCCTGCACGCGGTGGAAGTGGGGGGCTTTGAGCACCTCCAGGCCGAGAGCCAGAAGATGAAAGAGGTGCTGGCCCAGGCTGCCAAGCTCGCGATGCAGGACGCCCCCTTGCTCATCGTGGGGGAGACCGGCACCGGCAAAGAATTGCTGGCCCGGGCCTGCCACGGCGCCAGCCTGCGCTCCAGCCACCCCTTCATGGCGCTCAACTGCGCGGCCATGCCGGACAACGTGGCCGAGAGCGAGCTGTTCGGCTATGCCCCCGGCGCCTTTGGCAACAACACCGAGGGCAAGCGCGGGGTGCTGGAGCTGGCCAGCGGCGGCACCCTGATGCTGGACGAGATCGGCGACATGTCCCCCCATCTGCAGACCAAGTTCCTGCGGGTGCTGCAAGATGGCGTGTTTCGCCGGGTCGGTGACGAGCAGGAAGTGAGGGTCAACGTGCGCTTCATCTGCACCACCCAGAAGCAGTTGCTGGATCTGGTCCATGAAGGGAAGTTTCGCGAAGATCTCTACTACCGCCTCAATGTGCTTAGCCTCAATCTGCCGCCGCTGCGCGAGCGCAAGGCGGACATCATGGCCCTGGCCCAGCAGTTCGTGTCGCGCTTTGCGAGCGAACTGCAGCGCCCGCGTCCGCGCTTTACCCGCAACATGGCCGAGTACCTCACCGCCTACCGCTGGCCCGGCAACGTGCGCCAGTTGCGCAACTGCCTCTATCGGGCCATGACCCTGCTGGAAGGGGACGAGATTGGACCCGAGCACGTGGACTTGCCGGTGGCGGCCGATGCCATGCCGCTCATCGACGAGTGGTTCGAAGGGGGGCTCGACGAGGCGGTGAAGCGTTTCGAGAGCCGCCTGCTGGAGCGGCTCTACCCGGCGTTCCCCTCCACCCGCCAACTGGCCAAGCGGCTCGGTGTCTCCCATACCGCCATCGCCAACAAGCTGCGCGAATATGGGATTGGCAAGAAGTAGTGTCGATGGACGGTGTCTGCCTGGGGCATTGAGTGCCTTGCAGGCGCGGCTGCGACACCCGGTGACGCAACCGTGCCACTTGCCTCTGGGGGCTGGCCACCCGGCTGGTAAGCTCGGTGCGGTGCCATGCAGGCACTCTCATCATGGGCGTCGGGTGATCCCGGCGCCGACCTTGACACTCTCGCGGGCACCATGTAGATGTTTTGTTACCTCCGGTTACTGATGTGGCTGGCGCCACTGTGCTGCATGCTGATGCTGGCAAACCAGGCCATGGCGGCAACCTCCGCCGAGGCGCGCAGCGACATGGTCGCCAGACCGTGCTCGATATCCTCAGTTACACCCGCTGGCCCAGCGAGCCCGCCAGACTTCGGCTCTGCATCACGGCGCCGACGGAATATGCGTCATCCCTTCTGACCATCGAACGGCAGGCCAATGGCCGACCGGTGGAGGTCCATCGCTACGACATGGACGATGAGGCGCTGATCCAGCGCTGCGATGTCATCTATCTGGGGGTGCTGGCACCGGCGCAGCGCCTCTCCCTGTTCGAACGCCTGCGCGGTCACGCCATCCTCAGCATCAGTGAGCAGAGCCGCGAATGCATCGCCGATGCGGTCTTCTGTCTGCAGGCCGGGGAGGAGAGGGTGCGTTTTCGGGTCAATCTGGATGCGCTGGCCCGCAGCGGTGTGCGAGTGCACCCGGCCGTGCTCAAGCTGGCGCGAGCCGATGAGGAGGTGCGATGACGGTCCATCACGCCACTCCCAGGCTTACCCTGCGACAGAGTCTGGGGCGCACCCACATGATGTCTCCCTGACTGCCGTCTGCATGGCCGGGCTGTTTCTGACCGTCACGGCGCTGCTGGCGCTGCGCCTTTATGCGGATCACAACCTCAAGCTGGTGGCGCGGGCCATCAGCTACACCACTGAGGCGGCCGTGGTCTTCCATGACAAGGAGGCGGCACTGGATGCCCTGGAGACCATCACCTCCCGGGAAGACATAGCCAGCGCCAGCATAGTGCTGCCGGACGGCCAGGTACTGGCGAGCTGGCGCCGGGACATCACCACCCCCTGGACCACCCTGGAGCAGCACCTGGCCCGCCTGATCCTGCCGGGGCCCGTGGCGCTCCCCATGGTGCGCGAGCACAAGGAGATAGCCAGGGTGCATCTGGTCGGTCACGGCCAGTACCTGCTGCGATTCCTGTTGCAGACCTTGCTGGCTACCCTGGTGTGCCTGCTCATCAGTATTCTCGGGGCACTCCATGTGGCGCGCCGGATGCAGCGCTCCATCACGGCCCCCCTCAAGGCCCTGACCGAGGTGGCTTACAACGTCAGCCGCCAGCGGGCCCTCAAGGAGCGGGTGCCGGCGGCCAATATCGCCGAGCTGCACGAGCTGGGTGAGGATTTCAATTCGCTGCTCGACGAGCTGGAAGCCTGGCAGGCCCACTAGAAGCGGGAGAACGCCAGCCTGCTGCATCAGGCAACCCATGATCCCCTGACCGGTCTGCCCAACCGCGCTCTGTTCGAGGCTCGCATGGAGCAGGCCATCCTGGCAGGCAACAAGGGGCATGAAGGTTTTGCCCTGCTCTATCTGGATTGCGATCGTTTCAAGCAGATCAATGATACCAATCGGATTAAACATTAGGTCAGTTTTATCCAATCTCGGCTACAAAGTGACATCACCCGCTCCACATCGGCA
>NZ_JAPCIY010000028.1:0-48705 GCF_027707645.1 Aeromonas sp. QDB30
ATCGATTGGATCGGACATACTGAGTACAGTGAAACCAGAATAGAGCAATTAGATCACATCTTTAATCTGATTGGTATCAATCTCGGCCAGCGGCATAAAGCTGTAGTAGCGCAGGAATCGGTAGACATCCTCGTCTGCGGTACCGAGCCAGAACTGGTAGAAGGCGTAAGGGGAGGTGAGCGCCGGGTCGAGCCAGACGGCGCCCCCCTCGGTCTTGCCGAACTTGGTGCCATCGGCCTTGGTGATGAGCGGCAGCGTCATGCCATAGACCTGGGCCTGATGCAGCCGCCTAGTGAGGTCCATGCCGCTGGTGATGTTGCCCCACTGGTCGTTGCCGCCGATCTGCAGGGTGCAGCCGAGGCGTTGGTTGAGCACGGCGAAGTCCTGGGATTGCAGCAGGGTGTAGGAGAACTCGGTGAACGAGATGCCCTGATCCGGGCGGGCCAGGCGCTGGCGCACCGATTCGCGGGCCAGCATGGCGTTGACCGAGAAGTGCTTGCCGATGTCCCGCAGAAAATCGAGGGCGGACATCTGCCCCATCCAGTCGGCGTTGTTGACCAGCAGCGACGCCGCCAGCCCGTCGCTCGCTGGCAGCAGCGCTTTTATCTGGGCCGACAGGCTGGCGACCCAGCCCTGCACCGTCTCGGCGCTGTTGAGGGGGCGCTCGCTTGCCTTGAAGCTGGGATCGCCGATAAGGCCGGTGGCCCCGCCCACCAGAGCCACCGGGGTGTGGCCCGCCAGCTGGAAGCGGCGCAGCATCAGCAGTGGCACCAGGTGGCCGATGTGCAAGCTGCCAGCGGTAGGATCGAAGCCGCAGTAGACGGTGCGCGGGGTGGCAAGATGGTCGGCCAGCGCCACCGGGTCGGAATTCTGGGCCACCAGGCCGCGCTGGGTCAGCTCATCGAGCAGGTGAGGATTTGTCATGGAGGGCTCCAACAGCAAGAGAAAGAGGGCCATCCTCGCCGTTTGCAGTGCTGGCAGATATGTCCCCCAGGGGACAGTTTTGCCACTCCCGTGCTAGCATCCTGCCATCGTGGGGAAACCATTCCCTGACCCGGAGCCCATCGCCATGCCCCCGTCTCCTGCCACGGATACCCTGAGCCTGACCGCCGCCGTCGATGCCCTGCACGGCAGCGGCTTCCCGGCAGCCCTGGTGCGCCTCATCCAGCAACAGGTGGCATTCGACTGTGCCCTGCTGCTCGGGGTGGGGCTGCGCCCCGTCTACCTCTACGACAACCTGCATCATCAGCGGGCCCTATTGTTCGACCGCTACCTCACCCGCCACTTCAGTCAGGATCCCTTCATGCAGGCGCTGGAGCAGGGGCTGGGTGCCGGGGTCTGGACCCTGACGCAGGTGTCACGGGGGCGGCTCGACCCCGAGTATCGCCACCACTTCTATCAGGCCACCGGCTGGCAGGAGGAGGTGGGGCTGATCCTGCCGGTGCGCGGCGGCCTCACCCTGATGCTGTTTCTGGGCCGCCTCGACAAGCGCAGCTCCCTCAGCCGTGACGAGCTGGCCAGGCTGGAGGCACTGTTCCCGCTGGTCCACTCCCTGTGTCGCCAGCACTGGCGGGAAGAGACACCCCGCCTGGCCCGCAGCCCGGCCAGGTCAGATGGCACTGACCTCAAGGGGGCGGTGGAGCAGGCTATCGCCAGTGTGGGGGGAGATCAGCTAACCCGGCGGGAGCGCCAGGTGGCGGGTTTGCTGTTGCAGGGGCTGGATACCGAGGCCATTGCCGGTTCGCTCGGCATCGGCAGCGGCACGGTGAAGAATCACCGCAAGCACCTCTACGCCAAGTTGAACCTGCACTCCCGGGCCGAGCTGTTCAGCTTCTTCCTCAATCACCTCATCACGGCGCCAGCCGGCGCGCCCCCATAACGACACCACCCCGCCGGGGCGGGGTGGTGTCTGTGCCTGTCAAATCATGGGCAACGCCGTCAGATGCGGCCCTGATAACGCAGCGGGAATCGCCCCTGCCCATCGGGCTGGCCGAGGAAGGGTAGCCCCTGTTTCATCTGGTCCGGCAGCTCGGGACCCGGTTTCAAGGTGCCCTGGAACAGGTACTGGCGATTGGCCTGCAACTCCAGCTTGCCCAGCACCTGCACCGCCTCCGAGCCCTGCTTGATCTCGGCCACCAGCCGGGAGTCGAGACAGGTGAGCGTGATCTCGGGATCCCCCAGGGCCAGCTTGCCCGCCGGGGTGTCCGCCTGTGCATCATACCAGTGAAGATCCCCGTAAAGGTTGTCGCACCAGGGAGTGCCCTGGGCAAACTGATCGATCTTGAGCTGCAACTGACCCGTCGCCGTCAACGGGAAGGGGGGTCTCATCGGCACCCGCTCCAGCACCCAGGGGGCCGGCGCATTCAGGGTGATGTTGCGCCCGAAAGCAGCACCGTTCCAACCCAGGCTCCCCTGCCCGTTGAGTCCGCTGCGCTCGCCAAAGCGCACCGACACCTCGGGCGACAGCCGCAGCAGGGACCAGCCATCGAGATCCCAGCGCAACTGGGTGAGGGACTCGCTGGCATATTGCACCCGGGCGGCCTGACCGCTCCAGAGGGTGCCGCTCACCCCCTCCAGCCGCACCAGATTGGAGGGCAGCGGCAGATGGCGCACCACCAGGGATGCAGGCAACTGGGCCAGCAGGAAACCGAGATAGGCCAGCAGGAAGAGACTGGCGATCACTATTTTTCGCTTCATTGGGAACGACTCAACTGCAAACGTCTGACCTTGACCAGCCCGGGGGCCAGCCCCTCGCGGGCCAGCTCGATGATCTGCACCTGGACGCCGTATTGATCCGAGAGGGTCGCAAGCCAGATCAGCAGATCATCGAACGGCACCGTGTCTATCCATACCTGCAGCTCCTGACCCTGGGGCTGCAAGCGGGCAATCTTGATCTTCTGGTTGAAGGCGGTGCGGTTCACCACGCCGTCCAGGGTACCACCGGTATCGATCTGGCGCCCCTGTCCCCCCTGCATCGCCAGCACCTCCTGTCCCTTCTCCTTGAGCCAGGCCAGGGTCTGCTGCTGGTTCACCACCTGCCGCTCGCGCTCGGCAATGCGATTTGCCACCGGCTGCCAGATCGCCCAGTAGAAGAGCCCGATGAGCAGCACGCTGCCCCCCACCGCCACCAGCCGCTGCTCGCGGGCACTGATGCCGCGCCACCAGCTCTGCAGTTTGTCCATCATGACGACCTCCCCTTGAGCACCAGCGCCCCTTCGACCTTGCCTTCGGTGCTTCGCACCTCACCCTGCTGCACCGCGAAGCGCTTGCCCGCCAGCTCGCGGAAACGTTCGATCTCGGTGAAGCCGGGGGCCGTCACCTGCAACCTCAGCTCGCCCCGGGCTGCATCGAAGCGCAGCACTTCGGGCTTGAGGCCGGGCACCTCGGCAAACACCGGGGCCAGCTCGGTCAGGAGCAACAGGACGCCATCCTGGGGAGCCTGCCCCAACTGCTGGAGGTGCTGGGTCATCTGGCTGCGCACGTTGACGATGCGCGTCTCCCCCGGGAAGATCCGGGTGTAGACCTGCCGGATCTCCGCCTTGAGGGCCTTGTCCTGTTCCGTCAGCTGGTGCAGATGCACACCGCGCTGCACCAGGGCCACCAGCAACAATACGCCTGCCAGCACCGCCACCTTGCGCCACTGCAACCAGTAGCGGGCGTATTCGGTCTGGGGACGATAGGGCCCCTGCAGCAGGTTGGCCTGGCAGGTCAGCGCCCCTTTCGCCAGCAACAGCATGGGCAGTTCCGGGTCAGCCCCCTGCCAGTTGCCCGCCGCCATGGCGGGGATGGGAGTATGGCAGTGCAGGGTGACGGGTTCGGTCTGCGCTGCCAACAGCATGGCCAGCAGGGATTCCTCCGCCACTATGCCCTGACGGGGGCCCTGGCGGACCAGCCACTCCTCCCCCAGCTGCAGGGCTGACCAGCCATCGGCGGCGAGCGGCAGCGCCAGCACGTCGGGCAGCAGGTGCAGGGTCTTGAGCCCTGCCTGCTCCAGCCAGCCGAGCCAGGAGTGCATCTTCCCCTTGTCCACCGCCATCAGATCCACCTCGCGGCCCTGATGGCCGAGCACCACCAGGTGCAGATCGTCCACGTCTGAGGCGATCTGCTCCTCCAGCAGATAGGGCAGGGCCGCCGCACTCTGGCGGCTGTATTTGCCCGGCAGATTGACCCGCCGGAAGATAAGATCGCTGCCGGGCACCAGGGTCACCACGGGGCGACCACCGGCACGCTCCTGCAGCTCGCCGAGGGCGTGCGCCGATGCCAGGATGCCGGAGGCGATGATCTCCTGCTCCTGCGCCGACCAGACCAGCCAGTGCACTGGCTGCTGCGCATTGGTCCCCAGACGGATGACCAGACTCTCGCTCACTAATGTCTCTCCTGCCATGCCCGCTCCTCCCTCAGGGGGGCGGGCGCACAGCCATGGGTTGCAGTCCAATCGGGGGATGCGCAGGGCAGCTGAAACCGCCCCACGCCCCCTTGTTATTCGGCGCCGCCGCTCAGGCGACGCAGCATCACCAGCTTGTTGTCCTTGCCACGCTGGAAGACGGTCTCAAGCCTGGCGCGGGTCTCCCCCACCTCCGCCAGCAGGCGGGCCTCGAAGAAGCTGCTCTTGATGTCCAGGGCGCCATCCAGCCCGGTGATGGCACCCGGCTGAACCTGCAACTGCTCCGTCATCTCCTGCTTGTTCTTCCACCCCTTCTTGGGGCGGCTGGTCAGCACCCGCTTGGCATCGTCCAGCCCGATCTTCCCCTGGTAGAGCCCCACCAGCAGGGCCGCCTGCTCCGGCCGGATGGTGTTGATGTTCACCACCAGCTTGTCATTGGGCAGGGAGCACACATAGGGGGCCAACCGGGCGTACAGGCTGGCGCTCACCCCGCGCACTGCCCGCAACTCGTCGGTGCCCAGCATCCGCTGGTTAGCCACCAGGTAGGGGGGATTGAGTCCCTCGTAGTAGGCATCCTCGGCCCCGTTGCTCGAGACCAGCTGGGTATCCTTGTCGGTCCAGTCGCGGATGGCGTCCGTCAGCTGCACCGCTTCGTAATCATCCACCTCGAGCTGGGCGAGCAGGGCCCGGAACACCTTGAACTGATAAGGCTGGGCCTCGAGATCGTCGCCGTTCTCCCCCTCCTTGAGGGGCACGCTCAGGCTGTTGAGGTTGAAGCAGGATTGCAGATCCCGCACCCGGCCCGAGAGAGTGCCATCCTCCACCGGGAAGACCCCGTCCTCCCGCGCCCAGTTCTGTCCCAGACTCACCCGATCCGGGTCATCCTTGAAGTCCTGGTTCAGCACCTTGATCACCAGGGCCTCCGCCGACATGGCATACCACCAGGCCTGCTTGCCCAGGGTGAGGTTGGCGGTGCGACGCAGCTCCAGTTGCAGGCGGCCGCTCATGTTGCTGGCGACGATCACCATCACCGCGAGGATGAGCAACACCACCAGCAGGGCCATGCCCCGCTGTCTGCCGGGGGCCAAAGAAGGGCGGGGGCGCTTAATTGCCATTGTCCGCCCTCTGGCCACCGGCTCCGATCAGGAACTGGCGACGTCGAATAGTGCTGTCATCCTTCGTGACGGACAGGGGAAAACGACGATCAGTTACCATTCTCTGCCCTCTGGCCACCGGCTCCGATCAGGAACTGGCGACGGATGGTGCCGTAGTCTTCAAGCTCCAGCTCCACCGCCAGCCCGTAGGGCAGCAGGTCGCGCTGGGTCCACTCCTCCTTCCACTGTCCCTTGTCGTAGAAATAGAGGCGCAGCGCCGTCACGCCGGTCAGCACGGGCTGAATGCGCGGCTCGGTGCCAATGGCCGGATCCGGATAGAGGTAGCTCAACCGCTCCAGGGTCTGCCCCTTGAGACGCCAACCCACCCGTTGCAGGCCGGAGCGCGGCAGTATGCCGTCCGGATTGAGCCAGCCGCCGCGAATGAAGGCCATGCCCCAGTCGTCGCTCTGCTGGCCGAAGCGGGACGCCGCCAGCAGCACCTTGTTGTTCTCGCCGTCGATGCGACCGCTGCGCGGCACCATCTGGGTGACGTCCCGCTCCAGCAGGCTGAAGGCGAGCTGCAGTTCCGAAAGGCGGGCCTCCTTGCGCTTGGCAACCTCGTCGCTGGTCAGCACCCCTTGCAGCACCTGATAGGCCCCCAGGCTCAGGGTGGCGAAGATGGCAATGGCCACCAGCATCTCAAGCAGGGTAAAGCCGCGGTGGCGCGATGGGCGGGGGTTGCTCTGGATCATCGGCTGACACCGGCTCCGGATCATGGACGCACGTTGATGAATGTTCATCGGCTGAGATAGGTCCGGATCATGGCCACCGGGCTGTCGGCCTTGGGCGCAGTGCGCACTTCCATGTCCAGCGCCCTGAAGTTGCTGTCCGCCGTGGCGACGCCGCGATAGCGCCAGTACCAGGTCTGCCCGGCCATCTCCTCGTCCCCTTCCACCCAGCTGTCTCCCGGCCATTTGCCTTCGAGCTTCTGCTGCACCAGCTGATTCTCCACCACCCAGGTCGCCAGGGTCTTCTGCTCCAGATAATTGAGGCCGGCCAGGTGTTCGCTCGCGGTCTTCATCACCGCCAGCCCGGCGATGGCAAACACCGCCAGGGCCACCATGACCTCCAGCAGCGTCATGCCGCGCACCCGGGCGGGGCCGTCCGACAGAGCGGTGCGACGCGCTAGAGCGCCCCCTGCGGGCCTGGCGCTCCTCACTCTTCTTCCTCTTCATCCTGCAACAGGGAGAGACGACCGAACTCGTCCCCCCTGACGGTGCGCAGGTAGTGCAGATCCTCGTCCTGCTGGCTCAGGGTCAGCACGAAGGGAGAGAGCTCTCCCCCCGGAAAGACCAGGATCTGGGGTGTCCGCTCGCGCTCGTCCCGACCCTGCTCCTGGCGTTCATCCGACGCAGTACGCCAGTTGAAACCTTCCAGCTCCACCGCCAGGGTCATCCCCTCCGGCAACGTCACCGGCCCCAGCAGCCTGTCACCGGTCAGGGCGCGCCACTTGCGATCCTTGGGATCCCGGGACATAAACTGCCAGCCGTTCTCCTCGACCCGCAGCCCCAGCAGCCTGCCATCCATGACCGAATACTCCTGGGCCTGCTGCAGGGTCGCCATGAAGCGGCGCGCCTGCTTGTCCAGCTCCCGATCCCCCCTGGCGCCCCCCATGCTGAGGGTGACGGCGGTCGCCACCAGTCCCATCAACATGGCGACCAGCAACACTTCCAGCAGGGTAAAACCGGCCTGGTGACGGGCCGAAGAGGCCATCTTCATTCAGGCAGCCCCGGGGTGGCCCGGTGAGCACGACGCGGCGGAATCACTTATTGGAAGTCCTTCAGGTTCCAGTTGCCGATGTCGTCATCGGTCCCGGCTTCGCCGTCCATCCCCATGGAGAAGATGTCGATCTTGCCGAACTGGCCCGGGCTCAGCAGCTGGTACTGGTTGCCCCAGGGATCCTGCGGCAGGCGCTTGATGTAGCCCCCTTCACGGTAGCTGCGCGGCTCAGGGGATGCGGTCGGCTTGTTGACCAGGGCGTCCAGCCCCTGCTCGGTGGTCGGGTAGCGGTTGTTGTCCAGCTTGTACATGTCGAGGGCGTTTTCCAGCGCCACTATGTCGGAGACCGCTTTTTGCTGATCCGCCTTCTCCTTGTTGCCCATCAGGTTGGGCACCACCAGGCTGGCCAGGATCCCCAGGATCACGATGACCACCATCACTTCCAGCAGGGTAAAACCCGATTGACGACGCTTTTGCATGACTGACTCCCTAACGAAATGAGATGGCATGAGCCATCAACGATTAACTGTTAAACCACAATCGTTCGATTGAATGTGCAGGTTCGAATGGCGAAGCCTATTCGGGCACCCGACCCTCACAGATTCACCATGTTGTTGAGCTCGAGCGAGTTGACCGCGGGATCGACCGATGTCACACGCACGCCAGCCTCACAGATTCACCATGTTGTTGAGCTCCAGGATCGGCTGCAGGATCGACATCACGATAAACAGCACCACCCCGGCCATGGAGACCACCAGCATGGGCTCGAACACCCCGAGGGCGATGTTCACCTGGGTTTCGAACTCCCTGTCCTGGTTGTCCGCCGCCCGCTCCAGCATGCTGTCGAGCTCGCCGCTCTGCTCGCCCGAGGCGATCATGTGCAGCATCATGGGCGGAAAAATTCTGGTTTCATCCAGCGACTTGCGCAGGCTGGTCCCCTCCCGCACCCGTTCGGTGGCCTCACCGATGCGCATGCGGGCATAGTCGTTGGAGAGCACTTCGCCGGCGATCTTCATTCCCTCCAGCAGGGGCACGGCGCTGGCGTTGAGGATGCTCAGGGTGCGGGCAAAGCGGGCGGTGTTGAGACCGCGGCTGACCCGACCGATCACTGGCAGGCGCAGTATCACCTGGTGCCAGCGACGGCGGCGCTTGTCGTCGGTCAGCCACCAGCGCCAGATCAGGCCGCCAATGCCAAGGAGCAGCAGGAACCAGAGGCCGTAGTGCTGCAACAGCTCGCTGGTGCCGATGAGGAAACGGGTGGTGCCCGGCAGTTGCTGGCCCATGTGTTCGAACTGGGCCACCACCTTGGGCACCACGGCGGTGAGCAGTATGGAGATGACCCCCACCGCCACCAGGGTGAGGACGATGGGATAGATCATCGCCTGCAGCAGCTTGGTGCGCATGTGCTGGCGCTGCTCGGTGTAATCGGCGAGACGGTTGAGCACCTTCTCTAGGTGACCGGACTTCTCGCCGGCCGCCACCATGGAGCGGAACAGCTGGTCGAACACATGGGGGAAGGCCCCCAGCGAATCGGCCAGGGAATACCCCTCCACCACCTTGCTGCGCACCGTCGCCACCAGGCTGCGCAGGTGGGCCTTCTCGCACTGCTCGGCGACCGCCTTGAGGGCCTCTTCGATGGTGAGACCGGCCCCCACCAGGGTCGCCAGCTGGCGGGTGATGAGGGCCAGTTCTGCGGTGGAGGCGCCACGGCGAAACAGCACGAAGCGGTTCGCCTCCCGCTTGGCCTTCTCGGTGGTCTCGTTCACCTCGAGGGGGGTCAGCCCCTGCTCGCGCAGCAACTGGCGCACCTGGCGGGCGGAATCCCCTTCCAGCACGCCGCTCTTGTTGCGCCCCTTGCCGTCGAGGGCCTTGTATTCAAATGCCGCCATCTCAGTCTTCCCGGGTCACGCGCAGCACCTCTTCGAGGCTGGTCTGCCCCTTGAGCACCTTGTCGATGCCGTCGCGGCGGATGCTGGGGGTATGACCCCGGATCAGCCGCTCGATGGCGAGCTCGCCGCTGGCGCTGTGGATCGCCTCGCGCACCGCCTCGTCCACCACCACCAGCTCGTGGATGCCGGTCCGGCCGCGATAGCCGGTATGGTTGCACTGCTCGCAGCCCACCGGACGCCAGATCTGCTGATCCGGCGCAAGCTCGATGCCCATGGCAACACGCTCCTGCTCGGTGACAGGGTGCGGTGCGCGGCAATCCGGGCAGAGAGTACGCACCAGCCGCTGGGCCAGTACCGCCAGGAGCGACGAGGAGAGCAGGAAGGGCTCGATCCCCATGTCCCGCATCCGGGTGATGGCGCCGATGGCGGTGTTGGTGTGCAGGGTCGACATCACCAGGTGACCGGTGAGGGATGCCTGCACCGCGATCTGGGCGGTCTCGAGGTCACGGATTTCCCCCACCATCACCACGTCCGGGTCTTGGCGCAGAATGGCGCGCAGGCCCCGGGCGAAGGTCATGTCCACCTTGCTGTTGACCTGGGTCTGGCCCACCCCTTCGAGGTCATATTCGATGGGGTCTTCGACGGTCAGGATGTTGCGATCCCGGGAGTTGATCTCCGAGAGGGCCGCATAGAGGGTGGTGGACTTGCCCGAACCGGTCGGGCCCGTCACCAGGATGATGCCGTGAGGCTTGCGAATGAGTTCGCTGATGATGTTGCGGTTGGCCAGCGTCATGCCGAGCTGCTTGAGCTCGAGGCGCACGTTGTTCTTGTCGAGCAGTCGCAATACCACCCGTTCACCGTAGCTGGAGGGCATGGTGGAGACCCGCACGTCCACCGCCCGGCCGCCGATGCGCAGTGAGATGCGGCCATCCTGGGGCACCCGCTTCTCGGCGATGTCCATGCGCGACATCACCTTGATGCGCGACACCAGCAGGGAGGCGAGTTTGCGATGGGGGCGCAGGATCTCCCGCAGCACCCCATCGATGCGAAAACGGATCACCAGGGCCCGCTCGAAGGTCTCGATGTGGATGTCGGACGCCTCTTCTTTTATCGCCTCGCTCAACATGGCATTGATGAGGCGAATGATGGGGGCGTCGTCGTCGGCATCCAGCAGATCCTCGCTCTGGGGCAGCTCTTCGGCCAGGGCAAAGAAGTCCATCTCGTTGCCGAGATCCTCCATCAGCTGACGCGCCTCGGAGGAGTCACGCTGATAGTGGGCCATCAGGAGCGTCTCGAACTCGTCGTTGCCAAGCTGCTCCACCGCGAAGGCACAGCCCGCCACCCGTCGCACCTCCAGCAGGGTCTGGGGGGAGATCCCCTGACGACAGAGCAGCACCGGGGCACCCTGGCGCTCGGTCAGGATGGCCCCGAAGTTGCGGGCAAACGCGAACGGCAGTTCCGGCAGGGGAGCCGGCAGCTCGCTGCCATCGAGCTGGTAGGCGGCCATCAGGGCTTGCTCTGCACGAAGGGCTGCTCCTGCACCTGGGCGCGCACGCCGGTGGCGGTCGCCTGCTGCTGGGCCTGCATTCTCTGGATCTGCTGCTGCACCTCGGGGGACATCATCACGTCCTGGCCATAGGCGGGCAGCACCTGGCGAGCCGGCGAGGTGGCATAGCCCTCTTCCGCAGCCCGGCTCAGCTGCTCGGCCCTGAACAGGGTGTACTTGTTGCTGGAGACCCCGGAGTAGACATTGGCGTCACGCAATATGGTCGGGCGGATGAAGACCATCAGGTTGCGCTTGGCGGTGGAGGTCTTGGAGGAACGGAACAGGTAACCCAGCACCGGAATGTCCCCGAGCAGGGGCACCTTGGAGATCTGCTCCTGGGTCTGTTCGTCCATCAGGCCACCCAGCACCACTGTCTCGCCGCTCTTGACCAGCACGGCGTTCTTCACGGTGCGGGTATCGAAGGTGGGGCCCAGGTTGGCGGTCCCGGTCGCCTGCTTCTGTGCCACGCTGGAGACCTCCTGCTCAATGTTGAGCAGCACGGAATCTCCTTCGTTGATCTGGGGCGTCACCACCAGCTTGGTCCCCACCGTCTTGCGCTCTATGGTGTTGAACACCTGATCGCTGGTGGTGGAGCTCTGGGAGCCGCTCTGCACCGGCACTTCCTGACCGACGTTGAAGGAGGCTTCCTTGTTGTCCATGGTGACGATGCTCGGGGTGGAGAGGATGTCGTTCTTGCTGTTGGTGGAGAGCGCCGTCACCAGCGCCGCCCAGTCTCCGTGATAGAAGCCTGCCGCCATGCCGCTGAAGCTGCCCGCCAGGGATGACAGGCCGTCGGTGTTGCCGTTGTCTTTGTAATCCTTGGCGGCGATGGCCAGGGAGCCGATGGGCAGACCGGTGTCGGTGAACTGGGTGCCGCCGCCATTGGTGTTGGCCCACTGCACCCCGAGGTTCATGCCGTCACCATCCGATATCTCGACGATGATGGCCTCCACCAGCACCTGGGCACGGCGAATGTCGAGCTTGGCGATGACCTGCTCCAGCTCGGCCATCACGTCCGGCTGGGCGGTGATCACCAGGGCATTGGTGGTCTCGTCGGCGGAGATGGCGAGCTGGCCGCCGCCGATGCTGGCGCCGCCCGTGGCCGTGGCAGCCGCCCCGCCCTTCTTGTCGGCGGCGATGCTGGAGCTGACCCCCTTGAGGACGTCCACCAGATCCTTGGCCTTGCCATATTTCAGGTAGAAGACCCGGGTGTTGCCCTGGCTCTGCAGATCCCGGTCGAGCTGGCGCACCATCTGGATGATGCGGGCACGGGCCTTGGGCTCGCCGCTGATGACCACGGAGTTGGTGCGCTCGTCGGCCACCACCTTGGGGGAAAGCAGCAGCGAGGCGTTGGCCCCCTGATTGCTGCCATCCTTGTTGAGGTTGGTCACCAGCCGCACCATCTCGCCGGCGGAGGCGAACTTGAGCTTGATGACGTCCATGTCCTGATCCCCCGCCTTGTCCACCCGGCGAACCACCTCCACCAGGCGGTTGACGACGGCGGCGCGGCCGGTGATGAGCAGCACGTTGGAGGGCTCGTAGTGGACCACGTTGCCGCCGCCGGCGTTGTCGTTGAGCTGACGCAGCAGGGGGGCCAGTTCACGGACCGAGACATTGCGCACCGGCACGACCCGGGTCACCATCTCGTCACCCACGCCGGGGTTGGTGTCATCCACCACGGGGATGGCCGAGGTCTTGGCATCCTTGGAGCGCACCACCTTGAGCACGCCGTTGTTCATGGGCACCACGGCAAAGCCGTAAACGTCGAGCACGCTCAGGAAGAACTGGTAGTACTGATCCTCGTTGAGCAGGTCATAGCTGCGCACGTTGATCTTGCCGCGTACCGATGGCTCTATGATGATGGTTTTGTTCAGGTTCTTGCCGACCGTGTTGATGAACTCCTCGATGTCGGCGTTCTTGAAACTGGCGGAATACTCGGTGGCCCAGGCAGAACCAGCCATCATCAAGGCTGCCGCCATGGTGGCCAGACGCCAGCCCTTCCCTTTATTTGTCATTCTTGGTGCTACTCCAATTCATTATTCTGACAAGCCGACATAGACGTCGTAGAGCTGTCCTTGCCGCTCGACGGTGACGGTCATTTCCGTGGCGCCCGCCACCTGCTGCATCGCCTGCATGGCCTGGGCGTTGTCACGCAGATCCAGGCCGTTGATGCTGACCGCCAGATCGTTGGCGACCAGTCCGAGTTGATTGAACAGTTCCGGATTGCGACCCGGGTTGAGGCGATAGCCGGTCATGCGACCGTCCACCCGGACCGGAGAAATATTGAGGTAATCGGTGATCTTGCCCGGGTTGCCCAGCAGTTCGCTGCGCACGGAGGAGAGTCCCTCCTGGCGGGCCGGTTTGGGCAGGGGCTTGCCATACTCTTCCCCGTCCAGCATCAGGGTCTCGTCACGGCCGTCCCGGGCGATAATGACCCGATCGGCAAACACCTGGCGGATCCTGGCCTGAGTACCGTCGATGTAGTCTCCGATGCCGTAAGAGTTCTGTGTCCCGTTGTGGGCGATGATGGCGATGGACTTGGCGGGATCCGAGCTTGCCAGCACCCCGTTGAGCTGGGCGTTGAGCTGGGTTTTCGGGGCATCCACCGCCACCGTCTCTGCCGCCTTGTCCGCCTGGGGTTGCAGCGCCTTGCCAAAGAGAGAGAGGCGGCTGAGGTTGCCAAGATCGAGGCGATCGCCACCACTCCCCTGCACCGAGGTGACCGAGGGTTGCCAGGGGGTCAGGGGAGCGGGCTGGGCCAGTTCGTACAGGCGCCAGGTGAGCACGGCACACTGCTGGGCCAGCAACAGCAGCAGAAGCCAGAACAGGGGCTGGCTGAAACGGGAGAGTGGCATGGCCTTGCAGCGAGCCAGAAGGGAAGTCAACAAATCATCCCTGAACGGTAGCGTCATCTTTCTCAAAATTGTCTGGCATCCAAGTCGGTTGGCTATTGTGTACGGCAATGGACCCAGAGACAACCGACCGGATGGGACCAAGGGGTGAAAATTCAGTTTCCGTCACACCCGGATGCCCCCTGTTTCTATCCCGGGGCCCGCCTCTGGTATAATCAGGCACCTTTTCAGCCATCCCGGAGCCGATCCATGTCGAATCCAGCACAAAGCAGCACTCAGGTCCGTCTCGACAAGTGGCTGTGGGCCGCCCGCTTTTACAAGACCCGCAGTCTGGCGCGGGATCAGATCGACGGCGGCAAGGTGCACTACAACGGCCAGCGCACCAAGCCGGGCAAGGCGGTCGAGGTCGGCGCCCTGGTGCGATTCTGGCAAGGCCAGGACGAGCGGGAGGTGCGGGTGCTCGAGGTGAGCGAGCAGCGCAAATCCGCCCCGCTGGCCCAGCAACTCTATGAAGAGACAGAGGCCAGCCTGAAGAAACGGGCCGAAAACAGCGAAGCCCGCCGCTTCAACAGCCAGTTTGCCCCAAGCCCGGAGCGCCGACCTGACAAGCAGGAGCGACGCCAGCTTATCCGGGTCAAGCAATCCTAATCCGCGTCTGTGGCCCCTTTATGACGACAGGTGGAGGAATTAGTTCCTAACCACCTGTTTAACAATGTGTTTATTTTTCCCCAAGAACATCCTAGGAAACCATGATGAGTAACCAAGACCTCCTGTATCGCTATCTGTTCGAAGAGTACGAAGTGCGTGGGGAGCTGGTCCAGCTGGATCGTACCTACCGCCACATCATCGACGCCCAGAACTACCCGGTACAGGTGCAGCACCTGCTGGGCGAGCTGCTGGTTGCCACCAGCCTGCTGACCGCCACCCTCAAGTTCGAAGGCTCCATCACGGTGCAGCTGCAGGGGGACGGTCCGGTGCGTCTGGCCGTCATCAACGGCGACAACAACCAGCAATTGCGCGGCGTGGCACGCTATGAAGGGGAATTGCCGACGGACGGCAAGCTGCAAAGCCTGATCGGCAACGGTCATCTGGTCATCACCATCACTCCGGATCAGGGAGAGCGCTATCAGGGCATCATCGCCCTGGAGGCCGACACCCTGGCGGCCTGTCTGGAGCACTACTTCGCCCAGTCCGAACAACTGGCCACCCGCCTCTGGATCCGCACCGGCCACCACGAGGGCGAGCCCCGTGCGGCGGGCATCCTGCTGCAGGAGCTGCCGGCCCAGAGCGAGGATCACAGCGAAGATTTCGACCACCTGGTCCAGCTCACCACCACCATCAAGGACGAGGAGCTGTTCGGTCTGGACGCGGAAGAGATCCTCTACCGCCTCTACCACCAGGACAAGGTACGGGTGTTCGATCCCCAGGCCATCGAGTTCCGCTGCACCTGCTCCCGCGCCCGTTGCGAAGGGGCCTTGCTGCAGATAGACAAGGAGGAAGCGGTATCCATGGTGCAGGAGCTCGGCAAGATCGACATGCACTGCGATTACTGCGGCGCCCACTACGAATTCGACGGGATAGACATCGAAACCCTGTTCAGCAGGGCTCCCGGTAATGATGCAAACCAGTTACACTAATCAAAGGCGGGCAAAACCCGCCTTTAACTTAAATAACAAAAAAATACCCTATTTTATAAAGTTTGATGGCGATCGCTAAAAACTACCACCTAGGTGGTAGCATGAACGTCAGATAGAACCCTACACACCTCTGAACCCAGGAGAATACAATGACAATCGTGCTAGAACCCACCCTGGCCCAACAACTGAAGCTGGACCAATACGGTATCAAAAACAGCCAGGAAATCGTTCGCAACCCCTCCTATGAGCAGCTTTTCGCTGAAGAGACCCGCTCAGACCTTGAGGGCTTCGAACGTGGCGTCGTCACCGAGCTTGGCGCCGTCAACGTCAACACCGGCATCTTCACCGGCCGCTCCCCTAAAGATAAATATATCGTCAAAGATGCCACTACCCAGGATACTGTGTGGTGGTCTGACCAGGGTAAAAACGATAACAAGGCGATCACCCCGGAAGTGTGGTCACATCTGAAAGGGCTGGTCACCAAACAGCTCTCCGGCAAGCGTCTGTTCGTGGTGGACGGCTTCTGCGGCGCCAACCCGGACACCCGCCTGGCAGTGCGCATCATCACCGAGGTGGCCTGGCAGGCGCACTTCGTGAAGAACATGTTCATCCGCCCGAGCGAAGAGGAGCTGAAGACCTTCAAACCGGACTTCGTGGTGATGAACGGTGCCAAGTGCACCAACCCGAACTGGAAGGAGCAGGGTCTCAACTCCGAGAACTTCGTCGCCTTCAACATGACCGAGAAGATGCAACTCATCGGCGGCACCTGGTACGGTGGCGAGATGAAGAAGGGCATGTTCTCCATGATGAACTACTTCCTGCCCCTGCGCGGCATCGCCTCCATGCACTGCTCCGCCAACGTGGGCAAGGATGGGGACGTGGCCATCTTCTTCGGCCTCTCCGGCACCGGCAAGACCACCCTCTCCACCGATCCCAAGCGTCAGCTGATCGGCGATGACGAGCACGGCTGGGATGATCACGGCGTGTTCAACTTCGAAGGGGGCTGCTACGCCAAGACCATCAAGCTCTCCGAAGAGGACGAGCCGGACATCTACCACGCCATCCGCCGCGATGCGCTGCTGGAGAACGTGACCGTGGCCGCCGATGGCACCATCGACTTCGACGACGGTTCCCGCACCGAGAATACCCGGGTCTCCTACCCCATCTATCACATCGACAACATCGTCAAGCCGGTCTCCAAGGCGGGGCACGCCACCAAGGTGATCTTCCTGACCGCAGACGCCTTCGGTGTGCTGCCCCCGGTCGCCAAGCTGACCAAGGAGCAGACCAAGTACCACTTCCTGTCCGGCTTCACCGCCAAGCTGGCCGGTACCGAGCGCGGCATCACAGAGCCGACCCCGACCTTCTCCTCCTGCTTCGGCGCGGCTTTCCTCAGCCTGCACCCGACCAAGTACGGCCAGGAGCTGGTGAAACGGATGGAAGCGGCAGGGGCTGAAGCCTATCTGGTCAACACCGGCTGGAACGGCACAGGCAAGCGGATCTCCATCAAGGATACCCGTGGCATCATCGACGCCATCCTGGATGGTTCCATCGAGAAGGCGCCGACCAAGGTACTGCCGGTGTTCAACCTGGAAGTGCCGACCGAGCTGCCGGGCGTCAACCCCGCCATCCTGGATCCGCGAGACACTTACGCCGACCAGGCCGAGTGGGATGCCAAGGCGGCCGATCTGGCCGGGCGCTTCATCAAGAACTTCGAGCGCTTCACCGACAACGACGAAGGCAAACGCCTGGTCGCGGCGGGCCCGCAGTTGTAAGAAACGCGCCTCGCGTCTCGCAATCCCGTACCGGTCAGCCCTGCTGGCCGGTATTTTTTTGGCCGATGCGCGGCATATGGCTCCCGCCAAGCCTTGCCTTGACGGCCCTTGCGCGTTAGATTCAGCCAAACTTTATACAATATACAATTTTGCAACCTGCCCGTGACCCCAGCATGACCCCACCTTACAAGACCCGAACCCAGATGGTGATGGAGAACCTCCGCGGCCGGATATTGCGTGGCGAGTTTGCTGCGGGCGCCCCCCTGCGCCAGGACGCCATCGCCAAGGAGCTGGCGGTGAGCCGCATCCCGGTGCGGGAAGCCCTGATGCAACTGGAAGCTCAGGGGCTGGTGAAGTTCGAGGCCCATCGCGGCGCCGTGGTGACCATGCTGGATGCCTCGGCCATCGAGGAGCTCTTTTATTTGCGGGCACTGCTCGAAGCCGATACCCTGTTCCACGCCGTCGACCTGATGACGGAGGAGACCTTCGCCCAGGCGCAAGCCATCCTCGCCCAGTTTGATCTGGCGCTGGAGTCTGGCACCCAGATCGAACACTGGGCCGAGTTGAATCACCGCTTTCACGCCACCCTTTACCAGGCAGCCAATCGCCCCCAGGCACTGGAACTGATCGCCCAGATCAATCTGAGCTGCGACCGCTATGTGCGTTTCGAACTGCTGTTCGACCAGGGCGGCGTGGACAAGGCCGAGCGGGAGCACGCCCGACTCCTTGAACTGTGCCGCGCCCGGCGCAAGCACGAAGCAGTGGTACTGCTCAAGCAACACATCGAGGCGGCAGGCCAATCGATCAGACAGATCCTGGCAAGCGGCCACCATCAATGAACACTCACATCACCACAAGCTGGCAATAACGACATGAACCATTTCGAGATTATTGAAACCCGCGTCGCCCAGGTCAGGGCCACACTGGCCACGCTGGAGCTGGACGCCTTCATCGTTCCCCACGACGACGAGCATCTGGGGGAGTACATTCCCGCCTATGCCGAGCGGCTGGACTGGATCACGGGTTTCAACGGCTCCGCCGGGCTCGCCATCATCCTGGCGCATCGGGCGGCCCTGTTCATCGACGGTCGTTATACCGTGCAGGCCCGCATGCAGGCGCCGGCCGAGCTGTTCGAGTTTCTCCACCTCAATGAAGACCCCCACGTGCAGTGGCTGGCGGAGCAGTTGCCCTCAGGCTCCCGGGTCGGCTTCGATGCCCGCCTGCACAGCCTGGCCTGGTATCAGAACGCCAACGCCGTGCTGGCCGATCACGGCATCGAGCTGGTGCGCATCGACGAGAACCCCATCGATCTGCACTGGAGCGATCGTCCCGCTCCGACCAAGAGCCCTGTCATCCTCTACAGCGAGGAGCTGGCGGGCCAGTCCAGCCAGGCCAAGCGCGAAATGCTGGCCAGCGATCTGCGCAAGCGCGGGCTGGATGCGGTGTTGCTGACCCAGGCCGAGCCCATCAACTGGCTGCTCAACCTGCGTGGTCGCGACGTGGAACGCCTGCCGGTGGTGCTGGGCTTTGCGGTGCTCTACGCCAACGCCACCATGGATTTCTTCGTCGACACCGACAAGATCGACTGCTTCGCCTTCAGCCAGCACGTGGGGCAGGATGTCTCCGTCTACCCCATCGACAAGCTGGGTGACGTGTTGCAGCGCATCGGCGAGGATCAGCAGAAGGTGCTGGCCGACCCCAACACCGCCAACGCCTGGACCCAGCTCGTGATGGAAGAGGCGGGCGCCATTCTGGTGGCCGGCCAGGATCCCACCATGCTGCCCAAGGCGTGCAAGAACCCCGTGGAGCTGGCCGGCATGCGTGCCGCCCACCTGCGCGACGGCGTTGCCGTCACCCGCTTCCTGGCCTGGCTGGATCGCCTGATCGCCAGCGGCGAGTTCGACGGTGTGGACGAAGGCACCCTGGCCGACCAGCTGGAAGCCTTCCGCCACGAGCAGGAGCACTATGTGGAGCCGAGCTTCGACACCATCTCGGCACTCGGCCCCAACGCCGCCATGTGCCACTACCGCCACACCAACGGTACCCCGCGCGCCTTCGGCCAGGACAGCATCTATCTGGTGGACTCCGGCGCCCAGTACCTGGACGGCACCACCGACATCACTCGCACCGTCAAAGTGGGTGAGGTGACTGACGAGCACAGGGCCATGTTTACCCGGGTGCTGCAGGGTCATATTGCCCTGGATCAGGCCCGCTTCCCCCGCGGCACTGCCGGCATCCAGCTCGACGTGCTGGCCCGCATGCCCCTGTGGCAAGCCGGTTACAACTACGACCATGGTACCGGACACGGGGTCGGCCACTTCCTCAGCGTGCACGAAGGTCCGCAGCGCATCGCCCCCAAGGGCAGCCTGGTGGCCCTGCAGCCGGGCATGGTGCTCTCCAACGAGCCGGGCTACTACCGGGAAGATGCCTTCGGCATCCGCTGTGAAAACCTGGTGGTGGTGACCGAGCAGGAAGCCCGTGGCGAGCTGACGATGCTGGGCTTCGAGCGACTGACCTATGTGCCGTTCGACATCCGCCTCATCGATCGCAGCCTGCTGAGCCCGGCGGAGTTCCGCTGGATCAACGAATACCATGCGGAGGTCTACCGCCGTCTGAGCCCGCTGCTGGAGGGCGAGGATCTCGCCTGGCTGGAGCAGGCGACCAGCCTCCTCTGATGACACAGGGCCTGCGGGCCCTGTTTCTTTATCTGCGGCATGCCACAAATGCCCCCCTTGCATCGACTCCCCGCCCCTTCTACCCTGTGCCTCCTTTTTGGCTGCCCCGCAGCAGAGACCCGATGAGAGGAGCCCCGATGCACTCGTCCCCCGTATTGCGCCTTGCCACCCACACCGACATGCACGCCATCTGGCAGATAGATGCCGATGTCTTCGGCGAGGATGTCTACCCCGGTTTCTTCTTTCGCCAGGCCATGGATCTGTGGCCCGAACTGCTGGTCGTCGCGGAGCGGGAAGACCGGCTGCTGGGCTATGCCCTGGGGGGGCTTGGTCAGGATCGGTCGCAGGGCTGGCTGCTCTCCCTCGCGGTGCGTCCCGAAGCGCGCGGCTTCGGCCTGGCCGAGCAAATGATGTTGCAGGTGGAGCAGGCTCTGGCGCATTTGCAGGTTGCCCGGGTGAGGCTGACCGTGGATCCCGCCAATCCGGCCCAGCGCCTCTACTTCAGGCTGGGTTATCAGCAGTTGGCAGAAGAGAGAGGCTACTTCGGGCCGGGCGAGGATCGCCTGCTGCTGGAAAAAGCCCTGACCTGACCATCCACCACCGGCACGGGAGCCTTCCGGCCACATAATTGGTTACACTTTGCGGGTTTAATGCTCAATCTGGTTGGCGTAAAGTGCAATTCATCACCAGATTAATCCGATGCCCGCCCAGGAGGCCCATCATGTTCAAACGTATTGCTCTCGTCACTCTGCTGGCGGCCACCACCGCCATCACTGGCTGTGCCAACAGCGACGTCTACTCCGGCGATGTCTACACCAAGGATCGCGCCAAGCAGGTACAGACCGTCAGCTATGGCACCATCCTCTCCACCCGCCCCGTCAAGATCCAGGCCGATGAGAACTCCCTGATCGGCACCATTGGCGGTGCCGTGGTCGGCGGCCTGCTCGGCAGCACCATAGGCGGCGGTCGTGGCAGTGACATCGCGGCGGCCGGTGGCGCCATTGCGGGTGCGGCGGCCGGCAAGGCGGCAGGGGACAAACTCAACCAGGTTGACGGGGTCGAGCTCGAGATCAAGAAAGAGAACGGCGAATCCATCGTGGTGGTACAAAAGGCCAGCCCCACCTTTGTACCTGGTGCCCGGGTCCGCATGACCCAGGGCAACGGCACCATCAACGTGGCCGTGGTGAACTGATAGCGCCGCTCAAGGTGCAACTGCCATAAAAAAGGTGAGCCCGGGCTCACCTTTTTGCGCTCTGCACCACTGAGGATTCACTCCCCCAGATGCAGCCAGGCCGCGATGGACAACTGCAGGCCCACCAGGTCGGCATGGTGGAACAGGGCATGCAATGATGCACGATCCCCGGCCACCTGCATCATCAGACGCTGTTGCGCCTGCAGGTCGGCCAGCCAGGAGGGTGGCACCGTCAGCGTGCCTGCCGCCTCGGCAACCAGGGATACCCCCTCGAGCAGGGCATGCAGCGCCCGTTGTTGTTCGCCAGCATCGTCACTCTCGAGCCAGAGCTGCTCATGATACTGCCAGTGCTGCATACCCAGGGTAATGCTGGCCTTCTGATCTTTGCCCTCAATCCTTTGCAGGGGCTGCACGGCCAGTGGTTTGCCAAGCCCAGCCAGCCTGTATCCGCGCTGCGCCTTGGACTGGGCACCCAGCCGCAATCCTCCCAGCGCCGCCAGCTTGCTCGCCAGGGTGAACAGGGCGCGGGCATCACCGGATTTCAGCTCCAGCTCCAGCTCGTCGATCCCGGTACGCCCCAGGGCACCGACAATCTCCCCCTGATCCCAGGCCAGCTCGATCTCGGCATCTCCGAATGCGATCAGCCAGTGGCGGCGCAGGAAATCGGTGCTGAACTGGGCCACCAGACGGCTCTGGAGTTCATCGCGCACTGCCAGACTCGGCCAGATATCGGCAGGAAAGGCAGACAGGGTCGGAATGGTGCCCTCCACCGGGGCGTTGTACTCGGGTCTGGCGTGCAATCCACCCACGACCTGCCCCCGGCACTTGATGGTCTGCTCGGAAAAATCATCGCTGCGACGAATGCGCAACCCCATCTCGAGCCCACGCAAACCCAGATCGGGCGTGTCGAAATAGACGTTGCCAAGAGCGGCTTGATTGGAAGAGATAATCTCTAGTGAATTCAGAAGCTTGGAGAGGGATTCTTGAATATTGCTGGTGACGAAAAACTTTATCTCGATCTCAGTTTGCATAGTCATTCCGGGCTGGCGGGCAACTTTGGGGGGCATGTTCAGGGTCGCGAGGATATAATGCCAGCGACAGTTCACGATTAATTCACGGTTTTATTGATGGCACAGTTCGGTTACCATGCGCCCCTCATAAAATCGTATCGAGTGTTTTTTCACCGACACAGGTTTGGCCATGCCAGTAAATACTATTTTGGGTCTTTTTGCCAAGTCCCCCATCAAGCCGCTGCAGAAGCATATCGTCAAGGTTCACGTGTGCTGCGAACAGCTCATTCCCTTCTTTGATGCCGTCGCTGAAGACCGCTGGGAAGATGCCGAGAAGATCCGGCAACAGATCGCCCAGCTGGAAAAAGAAGCGGACATCCTCAAGCGCGAAATCCGCTTGAAACTCCCCCGCGGCCTGTTCCTGCCGGTCGCCCGTACCGATCTGCTGGAGCTCTTGACCCAGCAGGACAAGATTGCCAACCGTGCCAAGGATATTTCCGGTCGCATGCTTGGCCGCAAGATGGAATTCCCCACCGAGATGCGCGCCGATTTCATGGCCTATCTCAAACGCTGTATCGATGCGACCGCCCAAGCCGAAAAAGCCATCGGAGAACTCGATGAGCTGCTTGAAACCGGCTTTAAAGGACGTGAAGTTGAAATGGTTGCCGAGATGATCCACCAGCTGGATCTCATCGAGGACGATACTGACACCATGCAGATCGGACTGCGCCAACAGCTGCAAGCCGTTGAGCACAAATACAATCCGATCGACGTTATGTTCCTCTACAAGATCCTCGAATGGGTAGGTGACCTGGCTGATCAGGCAGAGCGCGTTGGCGCCCGTCTGGAATTGATGCTGGCTCGTTCGTAATCGACTGACTGGGTAAACACTACTAATGGACATTATCGCGAATTACGGCACCACCCTGGTGCTCGTGGCGGCCTTGTTCGGCTTTTTGATGGCCTGGGGCATTGGTGCGAACGACGTCGCCAACGCCATGGGCACATCGGTCGGCACCAAGTCCCTGACCATCCGTCAGGCGATCATCATCGCCATGATCTTTGAATTTGCCGGTGCCTATCTGGCCGGTGGCGAAGTGACGGCAACCATCCGCAGCGGCATCATCGACAGCAACGCCTTTGCCGACACGCCGGATCTGCTGGTGCTCGGCATGATCGCCTCCCTGCTGGCTGCGGGTCTGTGGCTGATCCTGGCCTCCTATTTCGGCTGGCCCGTCTCCACCACCCACTCCATCATCGGCGCCATCGTGGGCTTCGCCGTGGTGAGCATCGGTCCGGAAGCGGTACAGTGGAACAAGTTTGGCGGCATCGTCGGCTCCTGGATCATCACGCCGGCCATCTCGGGCATCATCGCCTACTTCATGTTCATCAGCGTGCAGAAGCTCATCTTCAACACGGACAATCCCCTGGACAACGCCAAGCGCTATGTCCCCTTCTATATGTTCCTGACGTCCCTGGTCATCTGCCTGGTGACCATCAAGAAGGGGCTGACCCACGTCGGTCTGCACCTGAGCAATGGCGAGGGCGCGCTGCTCTCCGTCGCCATCTCCATCGCGGTGGCGTTTGCCGGCTGGATCTATATCCGCGGCCAGCAGTACAACCCGAAAGATGACAGCAAGATGCACTTCGCCAACGTGGAGAAGGTATTCGGCATCCTGATGATCATCACCGCCTGCGCCATGGCCTTCGCCCACGGCTCCAACGACGTGGCCAACGCCATCGGTCCGCTCTCTGCAGTCGCCTCCATCGTGGCGGCCGGCGGCGAGATCGGCGGCAGCTCCCACATCGCCTGGTGGATCCTCCCCCTTGGCGGCATCGGCATCGTCATCGGTCTGGCCACCATGGGCGAGAAGGTGATGGCGACCGTCGGCACCGGCATCACCCACCTGACCCCGAGCCGTGGCTTCGCCGCCCAGCTGGCCACCGCCGCCACCGTGGTGATCGCCTCCGGCACCGGTCTGCCCATCTCCACCACCCAGACCCTGGTCGGTGCCGTCATGGGCGTCGGTCTGGCACGGGGCATCGCGGCCCTGAACCTGGGCGTGCTGCGCAACATCGTGGTCTCCTGGGTCATCACCCTGCCCGCGGGCGCCATCCTGGCCATCGCCATCTTCTACGTGTTGCAGGCCTGCTTCTCCTGAGCAGCCCACGCCGCACGACAAAAAGCCCGGGTCATTGACCCGGGCTTTTTTATGCTTCGCCCATATCACGCCGTCGATTGAGCGTCGATCGGCTGCAGCGTTTACTCCTCGATAAAGGTCCACTCGTCGCGCACCCGGCTGATGGCATCGAGCCGCCGCTTGGCAAGCTGCTCGCGGATTGCCTCCCCTTTGAAGCCGGCCGCCACTATCTCCTTGACCGGCACAGCCTGCGCCGCCTCCAGGGCCTGAGCGACATAGTCCGGCTGACTGTAGACCTTCTCTTCGAAGCCGGTACGACCGTGGAAGTCGGCGCGACAGGCATCGAGCAGCTGGGCAAAGCGCTCCGGTCTGCGCCAGGCATCGGCCTTGTCGAATACCTTGAGCAGGGTCGCGGGCTTGAGCTCGAAGGCAATGTGGATATGGGTGTGCAAGTCGCTCACCAGCAGTGCCAGATCGCGACACTCGTTCGGCACCCGGAAGCGCTCGCAAAAATCGCGAATGAGCGGCAACCCCTTCTGACCATGGCCGTGATGGCTCGGCCAGAAGGCGGGCGGGGTCAGCCCCTTGCCAAAGTCGTGGCAGAGGGACGCGAAGCGCACGGTCAGTTCGGGGGAGAGACGACATGCCTGCGCCAGCACCATCATGGTGTGGATGCCGGTGTCGATCTCCGGGTGCCATCTGGCAGGGGCCGGCACACCGAACAGGGCATCGAGCTCGGGGAAGAGCGCCTTGAGTGCGCCGCATTCGCGCAGCACCTCGAAGAAGATCTGGGGTGTCGGCCCCAGCAGCACTTTTTCCAGCTCCTTCCAGACCCGCTCCGGGGTCAGGTGGGCCAGCTCTCCAGCCTCCGTCATCTCGCGCATCAGCCCCAGCGTCTCGGGGGCCACCACGAACCCCTGGGCATGGAAACGGGCGGCGAAGCGCGCCACCCGCAGGATGCGCAGGGGATCCTCGGCAAAGGCCGGCGAGACATGGCGCAGCAACCGCGCCTCCAGATCCTGCACGCCGCCGTAGGGATCGTGCAGTTGCCCGTCCTCATCTTCGGCGATGGCGTTGATGGTGAGATCCCGGCGCAGCAGATCCTGCTCCAGCGTCACCTCGGGGGCGGCATGGCAGACGAAGCCGGTGTAACCCTGCCCCTGCTTGCGCTCGGTGCGCGCCAGGGCGTACTCCTGCTGGGTTTTCGGGTGAAGAAAGACTGGAAAGTCTCGGCCCACCTGGGTGAATCCGAGACCCAGCATCTGCTCCACCGTGGCGCCGACCACCAGGTGATCCCTGTCACCCTGGGGCAGTCCCAACAGGCGATCCCGTACCGCCCCTCCTACCAGATAAATCTGCACGCGCACTCTCCCTCGATAAACTTGCCCCGATGATACCGCTTTTGGCCAAGAGAGACGATGTGCCCCCGCCGCACCGGGCTCGTCATCACTCGGCCGGGCGGCCGCTTTCCGCCATCGTCCTGGGTGCGTCAGCCCGTGGTTCGAGCCAGCTCCCCTTATGGTATCCGGGTCTTTGACATCCCTTTTGGGAGGCTTTAACCTGCCGCCCATAACAATGGAATGGATCCTTATGTACACACAGTTCTTCGGTCTGTCGGAGCCCCCGTTCTCCATCTCGCCCAACCCCAAATACCTCTATATGAGCGAGCGTCACGGGGAGGCCCTCGCCCACCTCAACTACGGGTTGCAGGACGGTGGTGGCTTCGTGCTGCTGACCGGGGAAGTGGGTACGGGAAAGACCACCGTCTCCCGCTGTCTGCTGCAGCAATTGCCCGCCGACACCGAGATCGCCTACATCCTCAATCCCTCTCTGACCGAGCGGGATCTGCTGGCCGCCATCTGCGACGAATTCCAGTTGCCCTACGGCGAAGAGGCCAGCCTCAAGCAGTTGTTCGACCTTATCCGGGATCATCTGCTGGCGAATCTGGCGGCAGGCAAGCGCAGCGTGGTGCTGGTGGATGAAGCCCAGCACCTGCTACCCGGCGTGCTGGAGCAGTTGCGACTGCTCACCAATCTGGAGACAGACGAGAAGAAACTGCTGCAGGTGGTGCTCATCGGCCAGCCCGAGCTGCAACAGATGCTGCGCCAGCCCCTGCTGCGCCAGCTGGCGCAGCGGATCACCGCCCGCTATCACCTGCTGCCGCTGTCGCGCCAGGATGTGGATGCCTATGTCCGCTTCCGGTTGCAGGTGGCAGGCTGCGTCCAGCCCATCTTCACCCCCAGGGCCATCCAGACCCTGCATCGCCTCTCCGGGGGCATTCCCCGTCTCATCAACCTCATCTGCGACCGCGCCCTCATCGCCGCCTTCGCCCGTGGCAGCCACAAGATAGTGCACGGGGACATCAGCCAGTCCGCGTATGAGGTGAGCGGCATTCGCGACGAGGGAAGCTGGCAATCCGGCCTCACGGTCGCCCTGGTGGGCGCCCTGCTGGTCGCCACCGGCTGGTGGGGCTGGCAATTCTTCGGATTCTTCCCAGCCCGCCCCCTGGTCAAGGTCGAGGTACCGGTCAAGGTGGATGACACGCCGGAGCAGCAGGCCCAGCTGACCCGCGCCATCAATCAGGCGCTGGAGCCGGACGTCGCCATGCAGAATCTCTACAAGGTATGGGGCTACCAGGCCGAGCTGGAGGAGGCAACCTGCGACAATGCTCCCCGTGCGGGCCTGCGCTGCCAGGAGGGAGAAGCCTCCCTGGCGCAATTGCAGGCGCTGCAATACCCGGCCCTCATCAGTCTCACCGACGAGACCGGCGGCCTCTATTACGCCACCCTGGTCAGCCTGGGGGCGGACAAGGCTTCCCTGCTCATCGGCAACCAGAGCTGGCAGGTGGACAGGCAGTGGCTCTCCGACGCCTGGGGCGGCAGCTACACCCTGCTCTGGCGCATGCCCAGAGGCAACGTGCCCCTGATAGCGAGCAATGCCGGGGCTGCCCAGGTGCAGTGGCTGGACAACGCCCTTAGCCGCGCCATGCAGCAACCCGATCGCAAGGTGAGTCGATTCGATGCCACCCTCAAGAACAAGCTGCAACAGTTCCAGCGCGAGCAGGGACTGACCCCGGACGGCATCGCCGGCAGTAACACCCTGCTGCGGCTGAATGTGGCCTCCGGCGAACCCATGCCCAGGCTGGAGGATGAATCCCTGCGAGCCAGTACGCCGGTCGATCTCGACAGCCTGGCAGATGATGAGACGGACCCCATGGTCGAGGAGGCCTCCTGATGTCCACCCTGCTCAAGGCCCTGCGCCGGGCCGACCAGCCCCAGTTCACCCCCCATATGCCGCTCATGGGTCTGCCCGTGAGCCAGGAAGAGGAGCCCAACCGCCGCTGGATCTGGTGGGCCCTGGTGCCCCTGGCCCTGGTGATGGGCGCCGCCGCCAACTATGGCTGGCACCTCTATCACCTCAAACCCGTGGAACAGCAGGTCGAAGTGAAGGAAGTGGTGACTCCCCCCTTCGTGCGGGTCGAACCCAGGCCCATGATCACCCGGCCGCTGCCGCCCCCCCTGCCGGAGCCCGTGGTCGCTCCAAGACCTGCCGCAACCCCGGCTGCGACGACCGCAAACCAGGGGGGACAGAGTCTGGCAGAACGGCTGATGGCCGCCCTCAACAACACGCCGCTGGTGGAAGAGAGTGCGCCCCAGGCTCAGGTCCAGACCAGTGCCATCCCCCTCGGCGCCCTGGCTCCGGCCCTGAAACAGCAGGTACCGTCCCTTACCTATGGTGCCCACAACTACTCCTCCGACCCGGCCAAGCGGGCCGTGGTACTCAATGGACGGGAGTGGCGCGAGGGCAATGAGATCGCCCCCGGTGTCATCCTGGCAGCCATCGCCCAGGACTACATCGTCCTGCAGGTCGGCGGCCAGTATGCCAGCCTCAAGGCGCTGCAAGACTGGCGCGGCTGATCTGCCGGCATCCGGTGGCCCTCCCCCGGGAGGGTCACCGCCCATTCTGAGGGAGCCCGAGAGCTCCCCTTTTTAATCAATAACCTACACTCGACCTTTGCCATGCGCCAGGTCGGGGATCGCCCTCCTGATGGCGGGCGGACTTATCATCAGAACATGAGCACACTGTGAGCCACTCAGACAACACCACCTTCGCCACCCGCATTCTGGACTGGTACCAGATCCACGGCCGCAAGACCCTGCCCTGGCAGCAGGACAAGACCCCCTACCGGGTCTGGGTCTCCGAGATCATGCTGCAACAGACCCAGGTTGCCACTGTCATCCCCTATTACGAGCGGTTCATGGCACGCTTCCCCGACGTGCTGGCCCTGGCCAACGCCCCCATCGACGAGGTGCTGCATCACTGGACCGGGCTTGGCTACTACGCGCGCGCGCGCAACCTGCACAAGGCTGCCCAGCAGATCCGCGATCTGCACGGCGGCTTCTTTCCGGAACAACTGGAAGAGGTGATGGCCCTGCCCGGCATAGGTCGCTCCACCGCCGGGGCCGTGCTCTCCCTCTCTCTGGGCCAACCCCACGCCATCCTGGATGGCAACGTGAAGCGGGTACTCACCCGCTGGCTGGCGCTGGCGGGCTGGCCGGGCCAGAAGCAGGTCGAGCACGATCTCTGGGAGCTGGCGACCCGCCTCACCCCGCGCGTAGGGGTGGCCCAGTACAACCAGGCCATGATGGACATGGGGGCCACCGTCTGCACCCGCAGCAAGCCCGCCTGCGAGCGCTGCCCGGTGCAGGCCGATTGCCAGGGGCTGTCGCAGGGCAACCCCACCGCCTACCCTCACAGCAAGCCGAAGAAGAGCATTCCGGCACGCAACGGCATTATGCTGATCATCCGCCACGGCGATCAGCTGCTGCTGGAGAAGCGTCCGCCGCAAGGGATCTGGGGCGGGCTTTACTGCTTCCCGCAGGTGGAATCCCTCACCGAGGTGACCGGACGACTGCGGGAGTTGGGGCTGGAGGATGCCGCCTATCAGGAGCTCGCTGGATTTCGTCACACTTTCAGCCACTTCCACCTCGATATCCGCCCTTTGCTGATCGAAATGGCTGTTCCGCCCGCCCCCCTGCTCATGGAAGCGGATACCCGACTCTGGTATAACTTACGCCATCCTGCCGAGGTGGGATTGGCGGCGGCCACGGCCCGTCTGCTCGCCTACCCGGACTTACAACCAGACTTGCAACCACAGAGGTCAACATGAGCCGTACCGTATTTTGCCTGCGCCTGAAGAAAGAAGCGCCGGGTCTCGATTTCCAACTCTACCCCGGTGAACTCGGCAAGCGGATCTTCGACAACATCAGCAAGGAAGCCTGGACCGAGTGGCAGAAGAAGCAGGTCATGCTGATCAACGAGAAGAAGCTGAACATGATGAATCTCGAGCACCGCCAGTTGCTGGAAAAAGAGATGGTCAGCTATCTGTTCGACGCGGGTGAAGTCCAGATCGACGGCTACACCCCTCCCAGCCAGTGAGCGGGAATCGAGTCAAAGGGCCAGCGTCCCCCTGAGTCGTCGACATGCCGCAGGGTGACACCAATCCTGGCTCAGGCCAGTCAGTGACGGGCGGCCCCACCGCCCGGTTTGAGGATCTTATGGGTCGTTTTTTTGGGCTGCTGTGCGCCCTGCTGTTTCTCTCTGCCTGTTCATCCACACCCCAGACCAGCGGGAGTGGCGATGATGATCTGGTCAACGGCAAGGACGTGCGCGGTTTTGAACACATGATCAGTGCGCTCTCCCATAACGTGAACGAGATATGGGGGCGCGAGGCGCTGTTCGCGGGCAAGTTTGACTACGTCAAATACACGGATCAGTACAAGAGCCGCGCCCACATCGATTTCTCCAGCGGTCACATCATGGTGGAGACCGTCTCGGGTCTGGATCCCCGTGCCCACCTGCGTCGCGCCATCATCGAAACCCTGCTGACCCCGGACGATCCGGCAGAGGTCGACCTCTATTCGGACCGTGAGATCATGCCAGGTGGCGAGCCCTTCCTCTATGGCCAGGTGCTGGACAACCAGGGGCAAGCGATCCGCTCCAGCTGGCGTGCAGAGCGTTATGCCGACTATCTGATCGCCAACGCGATGAAGAAGCGCACCCTCGGGATCCGCAACATCTTCTTCATCGACATTCCCATGGTGGCCAACCACGAAGACAGGCGCGGCTACAAATACGCCAGCATCATCCGCGATGCCTCCCGCAAGTACGGGGTCGCCGAGAGTCTCATCTACGCGGTGATCAAGACCGAGAGCAGCTTCAACCCCTATGCGGTCAGCCACGCCAACGCCTATGGCCTGATGCAGGTGATCCCGGCTACCGCTGGGCGGGATGTCTATGTAAGGGTCAAGGGCAAGGATGGCCAGCCGACCAGGGAAGATCTGTTCAATCCGGCCTACAACATCGATGTGGGGACCGCCTACCTGCACCTGCTGCAGACCGTCTATCTGGCGGATATCCAGGATCCCCAGTCCCGCCGCTATGCGGTGATCTCCGCCTACAACGGTGGTGCCGGAGGGGTGCTCAACACCTTCTCCAACGATCGCAAGGCGGCCCCCGGCATGATCAACCGCCTCTCCCCCGAGGCCGTCTATCAGGTACTGACCGAACAACATCCCAAGGCAGAGGCTCGCCGCTATCTCTACAAGGTCAATCAGGCCGAGAAGGGGTTCAAGCGAACCGTCGCAAGCCGGGCTGGCTGATGGCATGCAAGAAGGGCGCTCCTGGAGCGCCCTTCTCATTTACTGTGGCCAGAAAGCTTACTTGGCGATGAAGCCACCCTTGCTCAGGGGCGCAGCCCCCACCTTCTCCAGGTGTTCCACCTCGACTTCGGTCTTGTTCCAGCTGTGGTCCACCTCGCCGCGCACGCGGATCAGATCGTCAGGGCCTACCTCGGTACCGCGCCACACGTCACCGTCCACCTCCACTTCCACCTCGCCGCTGTCGTCACGGAACAGGTAGTTTTCGCCACCCAGGTGTTTGACCAGCTTGCCTTCCAGGGTCACCCACTGATCATCGGCCACGTCTTTCAACTGGGCGACCGATACCTTGTTCTGCTCCTTGGGGCCGGTGTAGGCCGCCATGGCGAAAGAAGAGACGGACATCAGGGCCACCAGGGCGATTGCTTTTGCGTTGTTCATTTCATGCTCCTGTCTTTGCTGTATGAGGGCATCTTGCCCGGGGGCGCGTGAAACAAACGTGAAGCCTCCCCATTCAGGGAGGAGTGATGTGATCGCAAGCGATTAAATGGCCACGGCATGCTGCAAAAATGTATTCGAGTGGATACCTTTTCACCTGGCCATGCGGGTTCCCAGCCCGCCGCCATCGAGGAACAGCCCGCAGGCCCGCCCTGCCCCATCCATGAGAACAGCTACATGAACAAATGGCTTTTGTGTTTATTGGGTCTCTTCGCCCTCACGGCCCATGCCGCCGAGACACGTCCCCCCTTCTCCCGCATCGTGATGTTCGGCGACAGCCTCTCCGATACCGGCAAGATGTACGACAAGATGCGCGGTTACCTCCCCTCCAGCCCGCCTTACCATCAGGGCCGCTTCTCCAACGGCCCGGTCTGGCTGGAGCAGCTCACCCAGCACTTCCCGGGCCTCGCCATCGCCAACGAGGCGGAAGGGGGCGCCACTGCCGTGGCCTACAACAAGATCTCCTGGAACCCCAAGTATCAGGTCATCAACAACCTGGACTACGAGGTGACCCAGTTCCTGCAAAAGGATGGCTTCAAGCCCGACGATCTGGTGATCCTCTGGGTCGGTGCCAACGACTACCTGGCCTATGGCTGGAACACCGAGCAGGATGCCAAGCGGGTGCGCGACGCCATCAGCGATGCGGCCAACCGCATGGTATTGAACGGTGCCAAGCAGATCTTGCTGTTCAACCTGCCGGATCTGGGCCAGAACCCCTCGGCCCGCAGCCAGAAAGTGGTCGAGGCAGCCAGCCATGTCTCCGCCTACCACAACCAGCTGCTGCTGAATCTGGCACGCCAGTTGGCTCCCACCGGCATGGTGAAATTGTTCGAGATCGACAAGCAGTTCGCCGAGATGCTGCGCGAGCCACAGAACTTCGGCCTGAGCGACACCGAACACGCCTGCTATGGCGGCGGCTATGTGTGGAAGCCGTTCGCCTCCCGCAGCGCCGCCACCGACAGTCGACTGGCCCCCTTCAATCCCGAGGAGCGCCTTGCCATCGCCGGCAACCCTCTGCTGGCTCAGGCCGTCGCAACGCCCATGGCGCGCCGCAGTGCGGGCGAGCTGAACTGTGAAGGCAAGATGTTCTGGGACCAGGTCCACCCCACCACAGTGGTACACGCCGCCCTGAGCGAGCGGGCTGCCGCCTTCATCGAACAGGAGTACGAATTCCTCCCTCGATAACGGAGGCCATCCTGCCAGGGCCGGCGCCTAGCCGGCCCTCTTGCCGACAAGGGCAAGCAATCCATATGACACCCATCACAGATTCGAGTCACGGTTCCCCGGCGGTCTTCTGTCTCCACTATGATGCAGATGGATATCACAATATGTTTTATATCAGTTGCTTGTAGATCGAGAAAAGCGAGCTACGTTTAAACGTGTTGTGGTCGAACACAGGCCCAACCCACGAGGCGAGGCGACATGAATTCGCGCTCCCCACACACAAGATTGCAGAGGCATCTATGAACAAAACACTGATTACCTTGCTGGTTTCAGGCTTGCTTGCGGCCAACGCCCAGGCAGCCGGACAAGACAACACCTGGTATGGCGGTGCCAAACTGGGTTGGTCCAACTTCTACGGTGTCGATGAGAGCAATTCCATCGCCATCACCGACAAAGACGACGATGAAGTCGGCGCCGGTGCCTTCGCCGGTTACCAGATCAACCAGAATCTGGGTGTCGAACTGGGTTATGACTACCTTGGCAAGCTCAAGTACAGCGGCACCCGCAATGGCGCGGCCTTCAATGACTCCGTGCAAGCCCAGCTGGCCCAGCTCACGCTGAAACTGGGGTTCCCGGTTGCGGACAATCTGGACCTTTACGGCCGTGTCGGGGGCGGCTATGGCTGGACCGACAGCGATCAGCTGGAAAACGACAGCCGCTTCACCTTCGTCGGCGCGCTCGGTGCGGAGTATGCCCTGAGCCTGAATTGGGCAGCCCGCCTCGAATACCAGTACAGCACCCCGTATGGCAGCCGTGACGATACCGGCCTACGCATGGACAACGGCCTGCTCTCCCTGGCCGCCGTCTATCGCTTCGGTCAGGTTGCACCGGCTCTGCCGGTCGCTGCTCCCGCCCCCGCGCCCGAGCCCGTGATGGTCGACAAGCAGTTCACCTTGAGCTCGGACGTGCTGTTTGACTTCAACAAGGCCACCCTCAAGCCCCAGGCCGGGCAGGCGCTGGATACCCTCTACAGCCAGATTGAAGAGGCCAGGCCCAAAGACGGGTCGGCCACCGTCATCGGCTATACCGACCGCATCGGCTCCGAGGCCTACAACCAGAAGTTGTCCGAGCAGCGTGCCCGGACCGTGGCCGATTACCTGATTGGCAAGGGGCTGCCTGCCGGCAAGGTCAATGTGGAAGGGCGTGGCAAGCAGTCTCCCGTCACCGGCGACAGCTGCACCAGCAAATCCAAGCGCGAGCTGATCGTCTGCCTGGCCCCGGATCGCCGGGTAGAGGTCAAGGTACAGGGCGTCTCGGAAGTACAGCAATAACGACGACCCCAAACAAAACGGGAGGCCATGGCCTCCCGTCTTTTTTTATGCTTCCTCAGATGCGCGTGCGTACATCCGCCGCAATCTGATCGAGCAACAGTTGCCAGCCCTGTCCCAGCTCGTTCACCAGGGCGCCATACCCATCGGCAGGCAGCACCCGCTCCTGCTGGAAGGGAACATCTCTCAACACGACCCCCTCCTCCGTCAGCAGGCGCCAGCGACCGCTGAGCAGGGCGCGGCCGTCGTGCCGCCCCTGGAAACGCTCGACCGAGATGCTCAGCACAGGCCCCTTGCGGGCCCCGTCCTGACGCACCACCCAGCCAGGCAAGCGGCTGGAGAGGCCATTGAGGGTCAACTGGTTCAACTGGGCATCGAGGGAACCTGCCCAGCGATGGTACTCGGCAAAGTGCAACTCCTTGCCCTCCAGCTGATAGACCAGGCTCATCCGGTCAAGCTGACCGGACAGGGCGACGGGGCGCAGCACCAACTGGTGCTGCGGCTGCGCCGTGGTGACACTCGACGGCGCCGTGTCAGCATCCAGCGAATAGTAATGCAGCGTCGTCGGCGCACTGCCACATCCCGCCAGCAGGCCCAGCAAGGCCAGCGTCATCATCCGTTTTTTCATCATTTTCCTCGCTTGGGCTCGGGATCCCGCGGACGAGCGCGGTCAAAGATCAGCGAACTCGGCTGCTCGTTCAGTGAATGGACCAGAGGTTGCAACTCACTCATCAGCTGGTTGAGTGATTGCACCGACTGACGCAGCTCCTGATTGGTCTGGGAACCGGCATCATAGGTCTGCAACGTCTCCTGCAACTGCTTGAGGCTCTGGTTGAGGGAGGCCGGCAACTGCTGGGTCGACTGCTGACCGGTAAACTGCTCCAGATTCGCACTCACGGCACTGACATGCTTGAGCGTCTTGTCCAGTGTCATCAGGGTGCTGTTGACCTGAGTGAGGGTGGTGGCCATGTCCATGTCGACGAACTTGTCGAGGATGAGGTTCACCTTGCGCTCGATCTGATCCAGACCGGCCTGGGCAGTCGGGAAGACCTGATAGCCCGCCATCTTGAGCGGCTGATAGACAGGCGCATCCGGATAGAAGTTCAGATCGATCACCTTGCCCCCCGTCAGCAGGCTGGCGGTCTTGAGGCTGGCCCTCAGCCCTTCCTTGAACTGCTTGTTGAACAGGGCCCGCCACTGCTCCTTCTCCGCATTGGCATAACGGTGGGAGAGACGCTGCACCTCGATGCGCGCCAGCACCGGGATCTGCCGGCTCTTGAATAGCTGGACGCCCTTGTCGTCGATGAGATAGGGAGCCGAGATGACGGTACCGACCCGGATGCCGCGATACTGTACCGCCGCGCCGGGATGCAGCCCGCCCACGTCATTGTCGAACAGGAAGACATAGTCGATGAACTGATCCAGGCTACCGGCCAGCACGCTCTCCTCGTCCTTGAACAGCACGAACTCGTCGTTCTGTTTCACCGGCTCCCCCGGCAACCAGCCGGGAGGCAGCCCCATGGTGATGCCGCCGTTGATCAGGCTCTCCAGCGAGTCCATCTTCACCTTCATCCCCTCGCTGCTCATGGAGACCTCGAAGCCGGGCGTCAACCAGAACCGGGAGTTGCTGCTCACCAGGACGTCATAAGGCGCGTTGATGAAGAGCTGGTACTGCATCTCGCTCTTCTCGGGCAGGAATTTGGCCTCTTCGACCTGACCGATGGTGAATCCCTGATAGCTGATGGGGGAACCCGCGCCCAGCGCGTTGGCATCCCGGCTGGACAGGGATAGCCGCAATCCCCTGGCATCCAGGGATGTCAAGGGCGGCCTGTCCAGCATGGCGTATTCGCTTCGCGCCCTGCCCTTCTTGCCGGGAGAAAGCTCGATATAGGCACCGGAGAGCAAGGTGCCAAGACCGGAAACGCCCTCACGCCCGACCCTGGGCTTGACCACCCAGAACTGGCTGTCTTTCTTGAGCATGCCGGCGGCGGCATTGGTCAGGCGAGCCTTGAGCACGGCATGGCTATAGTCCTCGCTGAGCTCCACCGTCTCGATACGGCCCACCTCCACTTCACGAGAACGGATCACCGTCTTGCCCGCCACTATGCCCTCGGCGGTCGCCACCGTCAGGGTGAAGCTCGGCCCTTGTGAATACCAGTGCTGGAACAGCATCCAGGCGCCGATGAAGAGGGCCAGCAAGGGCACCATCCAGATAGCGGCAGCCGAACTCATGAAATCAGAGCCCGGTTTCCACCTTGTCTTACGCTCACTCACGTTCGCGTTCTCCTTGTTGTAAATCCCAGATCAGGCGGGAATCAAAACTCATGGCAGCCACCATGGTGACCAGTACGACCCCGGCAAAGGCGACGGCCGCAGGGCCAGGGTAGATGGTCATCAGATTGTCGAGCCGGATGAGACCGGCCAGGATGGCCACCACGAAGACGTCGATCATCGACCAGCGCCCCACAAATTCGGTCATGCGATAGAGTTTGAGCTTGCCGAGGGGAGATGCCCCCAGGCCGCGCTGCACCACGTAGCAGAGCCACAGCAGCGCCAGGATCTTCACCAGCGGCACCACCACGCTCGCGAAGAAGATGACGGCGGCAATGGGGTAGGAGCCCATGGCCCACAGCAGCACCACCCCGCCCATGATGGTCGAGGGGCTGTCATCCCCCAGGAACACGGTGTCCATGATGGGATACAGGTTGGCTGGGATATAGAGGATCACCGAAGTGATCAGCAGGGCCCAGGTGCGGTTCAGACCACCCGGCTTGCGGCTGTGCAGGTGATCCCCGCAGCGAACGCAACTATGGGCATCCTGCTCGTTCAGGGCGCCGCAGATGTGACAGCCCACCAGACCGCACGACAGGGCGCTCTCCTCGGGATCCAGCTCCCTCGCCGCCGTCGGACCGAACAGTCGCTGCCACAGCCACATCCGATCCAGGGAGGAGATCATCTTGATGAGCAGCAGGGTGTAGCCAACGAAGGCCCAGAACGACAGCCCCATCTTGATGTCGGCCATCCCCATCAGCTTCACCAGAGAGATGAGCACGCCGATGAGGAAGACGTCCACCATCAGCCAGGGCTTGATCCGGCACAGCAGGCGGCCAAGGGAGCGCAGGGCCTTGCTGTGCAGATCCTTGTCCAGGCGCCACAGCACCAGCATGATGGAGCCGATATAGACCAGCGGCAACCCGATCAGGGTAATGCTCAGCACGGCCCCGAGGAACAGGTAGCCTTGATCCACCAGGGTGGTGATGCACTGCAGGAAGGTCATCTCCTGCCCCACCCCCTTGGCCGAGAACGACATGAAGGTAAAGGCGTTGGAGAGCACGAACATGATGATGGCCGCAAAGCCATAGGCGATGGGCCTGCGCTCCTGCTCCGGCAGATGACGAGTCAGGGTATGGCCGCAGCGCGGACAACTGCTCGTCTCCCCCACGGCCAGCTCGGTGGCCGGCACCAGCAGGTCACACTCTTCGCAGGCGGTCGCGTCATGGGTATAGGTGGGTGGATGTTGGTGTGAAACCGGATGCAAGATAAGACCCCAGCATGAGGCCCGCCACGGGGCCAGAGCCGCCAATTATTGCAGCAGTGGCCCCTGCCGACCAGCCCTGTCGTTGTCCATCCTGCCCGGGTGTGAGAATGACTTTGACAAGGCAGTGACCATTTAGCACAATCAAACGCCACTTTTTTTCCGCGGGACAATAATTTATGACAACTGAATCCCCAAGCTACTCCACTATCGAGCAGGCCTTCTCCCTCGGGAACGGGCAAGATTCTGCCCTCAACTGGTTGCGCAAAAACCGTAGCCAGGTCGCCATCTTCCTGGTGAGCGGCATCAAGCTGGAGGGGACCATCAGCGGTTTTGACCAGTACAGCGTGCTGTTGACCGATGCCCATGGCAATCAGCAACTGGTCTACAAGGCCAAGATTTCCACCATTGCCATGCACTCCGGCCGTCCTGCCGTCAGCATCCAGCGGGCCCGCAAGCCACGGGTTTCCATGGCGCCGCGCCCCCATGGCGCCCCCAGCCGTTATGACGACAACCAGGGTGGTGGCAGCGAGCAGTAAATCTCGCCACTGCCCATCCTGACGGTGTCGCTGCGTCAGCCAGTGACACCTGTTCCCCACTCTCATGTTTCGCCTGTCCCGTATGAGAGTGGGGCTTCTCTCCCGAGCCGGTTGTTGACCCGCTCGTCTTCGTTACTCAGTAGGTCAACCCGACCGGTTTTCCCTCTCTGACCATGCAGACCTGCATGCCGGCCGCTTCACCGGCCTGTGCGCCTATGCCCGTATCCTCGAACACCAGACATTGACCGGGCTCGACACCCAGGCGTCGCGCCACCAGCAGGAAGGTGTCTGGATGGGGTTTGTGCAGCTCCACGTCGTCGGCGGTGACCACCACGGGGAAATACCGATCCAGCCCTGTGTTGCGCAGCACCGCTTCGGCATTGATACGGGGAGAGCCTGTCCCTATGCCCATGGGGATCCGGCCGTGATAGCGTTCCACCAGATCCAGCATGGCCGGGAAGGGGGTGGCCTTGTGCAGGTTGGCAACATAGTGTTCGGTCTTGCAGCGTGTCACCACCAGAGGATCCAGCGCGATCTGCTGCACTTCGGCCACCAGCAGGGCTATCTTGCGGCTGGGCATGCCTCCCAGCTCATAAAACCAGTCGGCGTCGAACCGAAAGCCAAACTCGCGGGCGGTGTGCTCCCAGGCGGCCAGGTGCAAGGGCATGGAGTCCACCAGTGTGCCGTCGAGGTCGAAAACCAGGCCTTGAAATCCGGATAGGGTCATGGTGCAGGATCTGTCTGTGAAAAATGGGCCCCCATTCTAGCCAGAGCGCGGGCGCATCGCCATGCGCCAGATGGCGAGAAACGCTTGCCACCTCATTTATACAGGGCGGCGTGGATCTGATGCCGGGCAGGCAGCCCCCACGCAGGTGTCAGCGATAGGCCAGGGTACAGGCCCGCCCTTGGGATTTAGCGTGATAGAGCGCCCGATCCGCCTGCTCGGTCAGGGTTTGCCACTCCTTGTCCGATGACGGGACCAGATAGCTGAACCCGATGCTGACGGTGAGTGTCGCCGCCACCCGGGAGGCCGGATGGGGAATCTGCAAGGCGTCAAGGCCGTGGTGGATCTGCTCCGCCAGCCGCTCCGCTTCTCCCGGCTGCGGTGAACACAGCAGGATGACAAACTCCTCCCCCCCATAGCGGGCCACCAGGTTGGTGCGCCGCCGCTCGGTGTCCTGCAGCAGTGCCGCCACCCGCTGCAGGCACTGATCCCCCTTGCCGTGGCCGAAGTGATCGTTGTAGGACTTGAACTCGTCCACATCGATCATCAGCACCGCCAGCACCCCCTGATGGCGGCGAGCCCGCTCCCACTCCCGTTCCATGGTGATGTCCCATTGGCGGCGGTTGGCGATGCCAGTCAGGGGATCTTCCAGAGACAGCAGGGAGAGACGCCGGTTGGCCTCCTCCAGCGCCCGGTTGGTATCGGCCAGTTGCCGGGTCCGCTCCTGCACCCTCAGCTCCAGCTCCCGATTGAAGCGCTCAAGCTTCTCCTGGGTGCGCTGGCGGATCAGCAACTGGGAGAGCACGGCGGCATACTGCTTGAAGATCTCGCTCTGATACGCCTTGAGGGGGCGCCGCCAGAGCAGGTTGTCGGCGGCGATCCAGCCGATGGGGGTACTCCCGTCCCAGAGCGACACCATGGCGTTCCAGCCGCGACCCACCTCCTGCTTCTCGTAATAGAGAGGCGTGTCCTCCAGCACCAGGACATAGTCCTTGCGACGCAGCGCCTCCTGCACCGTGGGGTGATCCGGAATGGGGCTGATGAAATGGCGCTCGTCGATGAGCTCACCCGCCTCGTTGGTACCCCAGGTACCGTGCATGGTCTTGAATTCACTGTCAGTCAGGAAAATGGCGATGCGATCGAACTGCAACTCCTGGCGTGCCAGTGCCACCGCGTCGTGCAGCAAACGATCCTCGCTCTCGCAGCGGGAGAGCTTGACCCCCACCTGATGCAGCGCCTGCAGCATGCTGAGGAAAGAGTCCTGCAGGGCCTGGCTGCGCACGAGGTCTGCCTGGGTGTGGAGCCGCTGATCCCGCTCCAGATCCACCTGTCCCGCGAGTCGCCGACTCTCGAGCTCGGCGGCGAGATAATGCATGAGCAGCTGGATGCTCTGCTGCTGGCGTCTTGGCAGGCGATCGAGACGACGGCGGGTTTCCAGATAGACCACGGCCTCCAGCCCCTTGTGACGCTTGAGGGGGAAGCTGGCGCGCAGGCGCGGGATCTCGGGTTCGACGCTCTCCCGCTCCCAGATGGCACGGGTCGGCGCGATGGGCTCCACCAGCAACTGGCCGAGCGCAAGGGAACGTTCGATGAAGAGGATGGGCAACTCGAGGGAAGAGAGGATGTCAGCGCTCAGGCAGAGCAGACCCTGTTCCGGGCGATAGTGATAGAGCTGGGGCGTCGGAGCACGCAGCCACAGATAGATCTGTTCAGCCTCTGTTTTTTCCCTGACCGCAGACAAGGTCACTTCACAGAGATGTTCAAAACTGGTGAAGTGCTCCGGATCCCATTCTTCCATGCCAAATCATCCTTGGTTGTATCCAAGCGAGTATATCGGCAAAGCCCGGCCATTAATTGACCGGGCAATCAAAAGCGAGATCCAGAGCCCAGTTTTTACAACAGATTCAATGCCTGCATGGCACTGCGGATGCGCTCGCGGGTGGCCTCGGAGAGCGGCATCACCGGCAGACGGCACTCTTCGCTGCACAGACCCAGCAGGGAGACCGCATACTTGGCCCCTGCGGGGCTCGGCTCGGCGAACATGGCCTGGTGCAGCGGAATGAGCTTGTCCTGCAATTCGCGGGCAGCTTGCCACTCACCGGCCAGCGCCAGGTTCTGCACCTCGGCCACCAGCTTGGGGGCCACGTTGGCCGTCACCGAGATGCAACCCTGGCCACCACCGATGTTGTAGGCCACGGCGGTGGCGTCTTCACCGGAGAGCCAGGCAAACGGCTTCTTGATGAGCTGGCGTTCAACCCAGGGGCGGGCCAGATCACCGGTGGCATCCTTCACGCCAGCAATGCGCGGCAACTCGGCCAGACGGGCCAGGGTCGCCGGCTGCACGTCAACGATGGCGCGGGGCGGAATGTTGTAGACGATGATGGGTTTGGTGGTGGCGTCGTGCACCGCCTTGAAGTGGTGATAGAGCCCTTCCTGATTGGGGCGGTTGTAGTAACCGGCCACATGCAGGGTGGCATCCGCCCCCATCTGCTCGGCATAGCGGGTGTATTCAATGGCTTCAACCGGGTTGTTGGAGCCTGCACCTGCGATCACGGGAATGCGCCCGGCCACCAGCTTGACCACCAGCTCCACCACGCGGCAATGCTCATCGTGGGTCAGGGTCGGGCTCTCCCCGGTCGTGCCGACCGGCACTATGCCATGGGTTCCTTGCTCTATGTGCCACTCCACCAGGCGAGCCAGTGCGGCCTCGTCCAGCTGGCCCTGTCGAAATGGGGTGATCAGGGCAACTATCGAACCTTGAAACATGGGATTTCCTTCTCCTAAACAGATGGATTGGTCAATAAAAAGCCCCGGTACGGGAGTCGCTACCGGGGCTTGAATCGTCTCAGGGATGAGAGGTTACGCGCGCACGCCAGCAGGCCCGATTGTCAGGCTGTGTTTATGCTTTCGTTTCGATACGCATGACCGCATTGCATCATCTCTGGGTAAATAGGCGTCTGGGCATATTTCGGGAACACGGCATAAATGTCAAGGCGAAAGCGGCCATGTATAATGGCCGCCCAAAAATGCGTGGAGAGACCCAATGAGCCGTCCTGTCAGTGCCGTCAGTCAGATGCTGGAACGTAACCAAGCCCTCTTTGTCGGCAAGCGGCTGTTGGTGTGCGGTGCCCTGGAGGATGATTATCCTCGTCAACTGGCCGAGCTGGCACAAAGCCTGACCGTCTTCACCACGGATTACTGCTATTACCGCACCCAGCAGGCCGTTCTGGGAGACGCCATCCTGTTCGATCACCAGCTGGGTGGCGCCCCCCGATTCGATGCCCTGCTGCTGCTGATGCCCAAGGCCAAGGCCGAGGCGCAATACCTGCTGGCCATGATGACGCCGCTGCTCGAAAGCGGGGCCGACCTGTTCCTCGCCGGCGAGAACCGGGGCGGCATCAACGGAGCAGACAAGCTGCTGGCACCTTATGGCGAGAAACCGATCAAGCGCGACTCTGCGCGCCGCTGCTCTCTCTACCACGGCACGCTCGACAAACCGGTCGTCCCCTTCGAGCTGGACGCCTGGTTCAGTCGCTATGAGTGCCAGGCGGGCGACACCACCCTGACCGTCATGGCCCTGCCCGGGGTCTTCAGTGCAGACGGCCTGGATCTCGGCACCCAGATGCTGCTGGCGAGCCTCCCCCCCGTAACGGGCAAGCTGCTCGACTTTGGCTGCGGCGCCGGCGTCATCGGTTCCGTGCTGGCCAAGCGCAACCCGGCCCTGGCTGTCACCATGGTGGATATCAATGCCCTGGCACTGGAGTCCAGCCGCCGAACCCTGGCGGTCAACGGTCTGAGCGGACGTGTTCATGCCTCCGATGTCTATTCCGACATTGCCGAAACATTCCAACAGATTGTCTCGAATCCCCCCTTCCATGCCGGGCTCAAGACCTTCTACGCCGCCACCGAAACCTTCCTGGCAAAGGCACCTGAGTACCTGACCGCAAATGGCACCCTGACCATAGTCGCCAATGCCTTCCTGCGATACCAGCCTATACTGGATGCGCACTTCAAACAGACCGAGGTGATCGCGGGCGACGCCAAATTCAAGGTGTATCTGAGCAAAGCTTAAAGAAGTGCAACGGTTGTAATAAAACAAGTAGAGAGTGCCAGACGGGATCTGTTAAGGTACCAAGAAAACGTTCACCACCCCTTTAGGGGTGTTTTTTTCGCAGCAACATGAAAACCTTTTCAACATCATGATCTCAGGGAGAGAACGACGATGGCAGGCATACTCACCATGATACTGGCAGGCGGTGAAGGTACCCGACTGCAACCGCTGACCACCACCCGCAGCAAACCCTCCGTGCCCTTTGGCGGCAGTTACCGGTTGATCGACTTCGTGCTCAACAACTTCGTCAACGCCGACTTCCTGCGCATCTATGTACTCACCCAGTTCAAGTCCCAGTCCCTTTATCTGCACATGAAGAAGGGCTGGAACATCGTCGGCATCACGGATCGCTTCATCGACCCCATTCCGGCCCAGATGCGAATGGGCAAACGTTGGTATGACGGCACCGCAGACGCCATTTACCAGAACCTGCGCTTCATCGAGATCTCCGACCCCGAACACGTCTGCATCTTCGGCTCCGATCACATCTACAAGATGGACGTGAGCCAGATGGTGAGCTTCCACAAGCAGAAAGCGGCCGCCCTGACCGTCGCGGCACTGCGCATGCCCATCGAGGAAGCAAGCGCCTTCGGGGTGATCGAGGTGGATCAGGAAGGGCGCATGATTGGCTTTGAAGAAAAGCCCCGTCACCCGAAACACATCCCCGGCGACCCCACCCAGGCCCTGGTCTCCATGGGCAACTACATCTTCGAGACCGAGGCCCTCTATCGGGAGCTCAAGCGGGATGCCGCCGAGGAGAACTCCAGTCACGATTTCGGCAAGGACATCATTCCCAGCCTGTTCCCCCGTGCCCCCGTCTACGTCTACGACTACAGCACCAACGTGATCCCGGGCGAGAAGCCCAACGTCTACTGGCGCGATGTGGGGACGCTCGACTCTTACTGGCAGGCACACATGGACCTGGTGGCCGACGATGCCCCCTTCTCTCTCTACAATCGCAAGTGGCCGCTGCACACTCATTACCCGCCCCTGCCCCCCGCCACCTTCATCGATACCGACGACTGCAAAGTCAAGATCGCCAACTCCCTGATCTCCGGTGGCTGCTTCATTCAGGGCAGCCAGATCCAGCGATCCATACTGGGATTTCGCTGCAACATAGGCCCCTGCAGCCACATCAGTGAATCCGTGCTGCTGGGGGATGTGAAAATCGGCGAAGGTTGCTCCATTCGCCGCGCCATCATCGACAAAAACGTTGAAATTGCACCCGGCACCGTGATCGGTGAGAATCTGGACCATGACAGAGAGCGGTTTACCGTATCCGAAGGCGGTATCGTCGTGGTACCTAAGGGAGCAAGAGTTGGCTATTAACCCACTGAAAATCCTGTTTGTAGCCTCGGAGGTTGAGGGGCTGGTGAAGACCGGGGGCCTGGCGGATGTGGCCAAGGCCCTGCCGCAGCATCTCGCCCGTCAGGGGCACGATGTGCGCATCATTATGCCCTTCTACAAGACCATCAAGCGCCGGGACGAGGCCACCCTCCTCGCCTCGCGCTGGCTCCCCACCCCCCAGGATCGCAGTGATATCAGCTATCGCATCCATCAGCTGGAACTGGACGGGATCTGCGTCTATCTGCTCGATTGCCCGCACTATTTCGACCGCCCCCAGCTCTATGCCGAGAACAACCAGGCCTATCCCGACAACGGTGAACGCTTTGCCTTTCTAGCCGCGGCGGCTCTGCATGCGTGCGAACAGCTGGGTTTCGCTCCCGACATCGCCCACTGCAACGACTGGCACACCGGTCTGCTGCCGCTGCTGCTGAAAACCCGTCATGCCCACAACCCCTTCTTCCAGCGCACCCGGTCGGTCATCAGCATTCACAACGCGGCCTTTCAGGGGGTATTCGATCGCCAGCAGTTCTGGGCCGTGCCGGAAATCCACGACTACGAGCAGCGCATCAACTACGACTATGGTCACATCAATCTGCTCAAGTGCGGTGTGCTCTACGCAGACAAGATCAATGCGGTCAGCCCCAACTACGCCAGCGAGCTGCTGACGCACCCGGGCGCTCACGGCATGGCCAGCGTATTCCAGCAGCGGGCTGCTGACCTGCGTGGCATCCTCAACGGCTGTGACTATCAGGACTGGGATCCCGCCTTCGATCCTCTGTTGCCCGCCACCTATGATGCCGACAACCTGGATGGCAAACACACCTGCAAGCGCATCCTGCAGCAGGAGACGGGGCTCCCCGTCGGCAACCTCCCCATCTATGGCATGGTGTGTCGACTGACCGAGCAGAAAGGAGTACACCTGCTCATCCCGGCGCTAGACAAGTTCTTGCAACATCAGGTCCAGGTAGTGATCGTGGGCTCCGGTGATCCCTCTCTCGCCGCCCAGTTGCAAAGCATTGCCCAGCAGCATCCCGACAAGTTTGCCTTCATCAATGCCTATGACGACCGTCTGGCCCACCTGGTGGAGGCCGGCGCCGACTTCTTCCTGATGCCTTCTCTGTTCGAGCCATGCGGGCTCAACCAGATGTACAGTCTGGCCTATGGCACCCTGCCCCTGGTTCGGGCTGTCGGCGGATTGAAAGATACCGTCGTGGACTGGGATGCCGACCCGACGCACGCGACCGGTTTCTGCTTCAACGATCCCACTGCCAGCACCTTGCTCGATGCCATGCGCCGCAGCTTGCTCCATTATCTGCAGGAACCGGCACGCTTTGCCCGTGTGCAGCACCACGCCATGAACACCCGCTTCGACTGGGCAGACTCCGTCATCTTGTACGAACAGATGTATCAGGATGCGCTGGCCACCGTCTGACGCCGATTGCTGAAGTTTTGTGCCCTTGGCACGCCTTTATCCGTCAACAGCGAAAAAAGTCCCCTTTGGCTGTTGACGCCCCCCCAAAACTCTATAGAATCCCCCACCGCAGTGATGCGAAGGTGGCGGAATTGGTAGACGCGCTAGCTTCAGGTGTTAGTGTCCCACGGATGTGAGGGTTCGAGTCCCTCTCTTCGCACCATACTGCAACATGCTCTTATCAGACGGCATGTAAATTCAGACTGATAACCGATGTGCGAAGGTGGCGGAATTGGTAGACGCGCTAGCTTCAGGTGTTAGTGCCCCCGGGTGTGAGGGTTCGAGTCCCTCTCTTCGCACCATGCTTTTGTCAGACAGCATGTAAATCCAGACTGATAACCCGATGTGCGAAGGTGGCGGAATTGGTAGACGCGCTAGCTTCAGGTGTTAGTGCCCCCCGGGTGTGAGGGTTCGAGTCCCTCTCTTCGCACCATGCTTCTGGCATGTAAAACGCAGAAAATGCGCTCCAACCGCATTTAAAAACCAGCTGGAGAAAATCAGTGTGCGAAGGTGGCGGAATTGGTAGACGCGCTAGCTTCAGGTGTTAGTGTCCCACGGATGTGAGGGTTCGAGTCCCTCTCTTCGCACCATCATTCTGCAAAGGCCCGTTACGAGAGTAACGGGCCTTTTGTGTTTTCATGCCCCATGGCTATGCTGTTGAAGATGCTGCGCCACCACGGGGGTTTTCCCATGATCCTGGATACCGATATTCACAACTTCTATGAGCATCTGGTGCTCAAGGAGATAGAAAAGCAGGGGTTGGCTCGAACATTGACCCCCTATCAGCTGGCAGACCTCTGCTGCCTGACACTCAACCAGCTTCCCTCACACTACATCCGTCACGATGTCGACATGATCTACTTCACGACAGACGCCGAACGCAGCGAGATGGAGAAGAAGGTCATCGCCTCCCTGCGCCAGGCCTACGACAAGATCCAGGCCGTCCCCACTCGCCAGGCTTAATGCCAGCCCTGCTGCCAGAGCAGAGTGACGACCCCTGTCATTCCCGCAACCGGCAGCAGGATCAACACCGGTCTCAGCCTGGGTTCCAGCATGACCCAGGCAGCCAGCAAGAACCCCAGGCTCCAGAACCCGTATTCCTTCTCCTGACCCCAGACCAGCACCACCAGAAGGGCGGCCAAGAGCAGAGCGCGTGCTATCCAGTTCATTGGCATTGGTCCGAAAAAAGATTAATGATAACCATTATCATATTTGGTGTTGCCATCTGCAATCGAACTTGCCTATGGATCTCCGGCTATCAAACGGTGTCGATTGAACAGTGAAAAATGCCGATTAGATCAACTATTTTGTGGGATTTTAAAATTTTAAAGCTGTTTTTCCGAATGAGCAGGGATTTTACACCTCCGCTTTATGGTAGATTGCGCCCTCTTTTGGTAAGCCTCTCGGGATCGACACATCCGCAGGACGAGAGGGGCTGACCTTGGCGAGCAAGAGTTTAGGGAGCGTCTATGCAAAACCAACAACACCACATCCGATTGCCGGGCATGTCGCAAGTATTTGCCTGCCTGGCCATTTTCCTGGCCCTGGCCTTCTCCTTCACCAGCGTGCTGGATCTGCCAATCCAGCTGGCACTGTTCATCGCCTGGTTCGTCATCATGGGGCTCGGCATCAAGCTCGGCCATGATTACAAATCCCTGGAACAGGCGGCAGTCGACGGCGTCGCCAAGGGGATGGGGGCCATCCTGATACTGATCTCCGTCGGTGCCCTGGTGGGCACCTGGATTGCCGGCGGCATCGTCCCCAGCATCATCTACTTCGGCCTCAAGGTGATACACCCCTCCATCTTCCTGCTGGCGACCCTGATCATCTGCTCTCTCACCTCGCTGGCCACCGGCACCTCCTGGGGCTCGGCGGCCACCGCCGGCATCGCCATGATGGGTATAGGCCACAGCCTGGGGGTACCCGCGCCGCTGGTAGCCGGTGCCGTGCTCTCCGGCGTCTACTTCGGTGACAAGCTCTCCCCGCTCTCCGACTCCGTGGTGCTGGCCTCGACCATGTCCAACGTCGACGTGATGGAACACATCAAGGGGATGCTGCCCATCAGCCTGTTCTCCTACGTCATCACCGCCGCCCTGTTCACCGTGGTCGGCATGCAGTACTCCGGCAACGTCAGCCTGGAGCAGGTCAATCTGGTGATGGACGCCCTCGACAAGCAGTTCAACATCACCCCCATGGCCATAGTGCCCGTGGTGCTGGTGCTGGGCCTGTTGGCCAACCGCAAGCCCGCCTTCCCGGTGATCAGCTTCGGCGCCTTGCTGGGTCTTGTCTGGGCCATCGTCTTCCAGGACATGGATCCGGTGAAGGCGATGCACTCCGCCTACAGCCCGTTTGCCATCACCTCAGGCGTCGATTTCATCGACAACATCCTGGGCCGTGGCGGCATGGAGTCCATGCTGGGTTCCGTGGCCGTCATCATCTTCGGCTTGGGCTTCGGCGGTCTGCTGGAGAAGGTCGGCATCCTCTCCGTCATCGCCAGTGCCTTCGAGAAGCGCATCAACAGCGCCGGCAGCCTGACCAGCCACACCATCGGCACCGCCTTCCTGGCCAACGTGTTCGGTTCCGCTATGTATGTATCGCTGATCCTGACCCCCAAGATCATGGCCAAGAACTACGACAGACTGGGGCTTGCGCGCAAGAACCTCTCCCGCAACGCCGAGTTTGGCGGCACCCTCACCTGCGGCATGGTGCCCTGGAGCGACAACGGCATCTTCATGGCCGGGGTCCTCGGGGTAGCGACCCTCGACTACCTGCCCTACATGTGGCTCAGCTTCACCTGCATCATAGTGACCATCACCCTCGCCTATCTGGGCAAGGGAGTGAACCGTGTACCGGTCACAGAGGCGGTGACAACCCGCTAATTTCCGTAAAAACAACGACAAAGGCGCCATCACAGCGCCTTTTGTCTGGGTGCGATTCGAGGTTAAGCTGGCACCCACCTTGATCCCACGTGGCAGGACGCCCAGATGAACTTCACCTTTCGCCAGATCCGCTATTTCGTGGCGGTGGCCGACAGCTTCTCGGTGAGCCGGGCAGCCGCCGAGCTGCACATCTCCCAGTCGGCGGTCACCAGCGCCATCCGCGAGCTGGAGACCGAGCTCGGCGCGCCCTGTTCGAGCGCAACCCGCGCGGCGTCAGCCTCACCACCCAGGGTCACCAGTTTCTGCTGCACGCCCGTCGCATCCTAAGCGCCATGACCGAAGCCGGCCAGTCCCTCAAGGCGGTGGCCCAGCAGGATCAGGGGCGGCTTACCATAGGCGTACCTGATTACCCATGACCCTCAGCCAGCTTCAAGAGCCGATATGGCATCGGAGGGCTTGCCACGACTGCATGCCCC